>CAXDQP010000036.1:0-11498 GCA_963991335.1 uncultured Flavobacteriales bacterium | reverse complement strand
TTCATGCTCGTCACCGGCTCGCCCGATTTGACGCATGCAGCAGGTACGCTAGTTGATGTTCGCCGAGCCGACGGAAGCCTCGTCGCACAACTTCCCGTCCTCGAAGGCGGCTACCTCATGACCACCGCGCTCTTCGGCGACGATCCATCCACGGACGCCATCGAAGGATTGCAAGTGGGCGAAGAACTGCATTTCGAAGTTCAAGGCCAGCGCGCCGAGCAAAGCGTGGTCTACTCCGGCCAGATGGACATCAAACACGTGGAGTTGACGTTTGGAGCGGTTCAGGCTATGGCGTCCGTCTTCCCGAATCCGTTCGTTGAGTCATTGCAAGTGAGTGCGACGCTCGAAACACCGGGGCACGTCTTTTGCGAATTGACCGATGCCGTGGGCAAGGTCGTGGCGCAACAACCCATGGGTTGGCAAGCCAAAGGCGCATTCAACGGGACATGGGAAGTGCTCGGCCTCGCTCCGGGAATGTACACGTGCAAAATTTTGAAGGATGATGAGGTGTTGCTGACCATGCCCTTGCTCAAGCGTTGATGGGATTCGTCAGTGCGAATGTGGGACGTGTGTTTGTGTGTGGTTTTTCATTTGAAGGAACACGACAAGCTTTTTAGTCGACACAATACGTCAATTAAACAATTAAATATCATGATTCATTTGATATACGATGCTGAAAATCGTATATTCCGTGACCATGTTTTGCTTGACCAACCCCCTACTTCAAAGTCAGGCCTGTGCATTGCGCACGGCCCTGCTCTTTTGCTTTACCTTTTTCACGTTCACCTCTGGCTTTTCCCAATACGTGGGATTGGTGAGCGAAGTGCACGCAGAATCCGACTACGGCACCACGTACCGCATTTATGCGGAGTTTGAGTCTGCCTTCGATGAGGTACAAGCGGTCTATTCGATAGGCACCAATGAAACAGGAACCGTTCCCCTTGCATTGGGAGTGACCACCAGTTTCTATCAGGATGCATCGTTTGGCGTGGACCTCGGATCATCACTTTTTGGCGCGTTGCTGGCTTCCTTTCCTTCGCTGACCTATGACAGTTGGTTGACCATTGGTTCGGAATCCAACACCGATCCGACCGTTTCTGAGTTGGGGATGAGTGATGCATTTGATCAGTTCAATAGCGGCCAAGGATTCGTTTTGAATGGTGCTGTAGGGAGCAGCTGGTATGTGCTTCCGGGTTCCAATCCGCTTGCCCTTGCGGGCGAAGACGGGAAGGTTTTGTTGGGTCAATTCACAGCCACCGATGATACCGATGGTCCTGGTCATGTCACCTGCGATTGGAACTTGCAATGGGGCGATGCTTTGGGTGGGGTCTACAATGAACAGGGTCAATTGCTCAACACGGAAGGCGTGCCTACGGGCTGCACCGATGCCACTGCTTGCAATTACGATTCCGCCGCCACAGAGGATGACGGCTCGTGCTTGTACACGGACGCGTGTGGCGTATGCGGCGGACTGGGTGCGATTTACGATTGCGGTTGCAGCGATATCCCTGCGGGTGACTGCGACTGTGAGGGCAATGCATTGGACGCGCTGGGCGAATGTGGCGGGAGTTGTTCGGCAGATGCGGATTCCGATGGCATTTGCGATGACATTGATGAATGCGTGGGCACGGTTGATGCATGCGGCATCTGCAATGGCCCTGGCGCTGTTTACGATTGTGGTTGCACGGCGATGCCAGTGGGTGATTGCGATTGCGATGGCAACGTGTTGGACGCCGCTGGCGAATGCGGAGGAACGTGTACGGAAGATGCGGACAGCGATGGTGTTTGCGATGACGTGGATGCGTGCATTGGAAGCTTAGATGCGTTGGGGGTGTGCAATGGTTCTTGCCCTGCAGACGCGGACAACGATGGCATTTGCGATGATGCAGACGATTGCATTGGTTACATCGATGCATGTGGCATTTGCAACGGTCCAGGTGCGGTATACGAGTGCGGATGTGCCGACATTCCAGCGGGCGATTGCGACTGCAATGGAAACACGCTCGACGTGCTGGGCGAATGTGGTGGTACCTGCACGGCCGATGCCGATGCTGACGGCATTTGCGACGATGTGGATCCTTGTGTTGGTCAATATGACGAATGCGGCATATGCAACGGGAGCGGGGCTGTTTATGGATACGATTGCAACGGCGTGTGCTTGTTCGACTTCGACGGCGACGGCATCTGCGACGAATTTGAAGTAGCCGGCTGCACCTACGAAGAAGCGTGCAACTTCGGCTCGGATGCTACGGACGATGATGGCTCATGCACGTACGCTGCAACGGGTTTTGCCTGCAACGGAGATTGCCTGTTCGATGAGGACAACGATGGTGTTTGCGATCAAAACGAAATCACGGGTTGCCAGGACGAATCGGCTTGCAACTACGCTGCAACAGCGACGGACGCGGGTTATTGCGATTTCCCCGAAACGAATTACGACTGCGACGGCAACTGCCTAAACGACTCCGATCAAGACGGCATTTGCGATGAAGACGAAGCGGCGATGCAGGCGGCAATCGACAGCGCAATGGAAACGATTTTATCCGCTCTTGCCGGCGGCAACTACTGTGGTGACGGCACCGTTTGGATGGAGGAAACCAGCGAGTGTGTGCCGCTCGATGCTTGCTTTGGCGATTTGGACAACAATGGAGACCGCGGAACAGGAGATTTGTTGCTCTTCCTGGCTGTGTACGGAGAAAGTTGCAATTGAGCCTCTCGTTCGTAGTTTCAGAGCATGAAAAAATCCCAAGAGAAAGCGGTGGGCAGGGTGATGATTGCTATGGTTTTCATCGCGAGCACGATCTGTTCAAACGACGCATGCGGGCAACCTTTTGAATGGACGTGGACTCCGACCAACGCGTCTGGAGTGGTATTGGGCCAAGCCACCATCAATGGCATGCCAGCATCCGCCTCAGATTGGATCGGTGCATTTGATGCCACGGGCAATTGCGCTGGAGCCGCTCCCATGATCATCAACGATGGCCTCGCTTACTTCAATTTGGCCATTTACGGCGACGACGCGACCACATCGGACCTCGATGAGGGCATCACCGCGGGCGAGCCGTTTACCTTGCGCATTTGGCAGGCGTTGACCAATGGCGAAGCCACTTATCCCAATGATGACTCCCCAACCTACCTCGACGGTTGGTCCAACACCAACGGCGCACCGATTCCGGTCTACAGCGATGCCACGACGGTGTATGATTTTGCGTTGGAAATCCAGCCGTTCATTGTGTGCCCCGCGACGACCTGCGTGAGCGGCCCCGTCCAAACGCTGGAATGGGGACCTCCGGGCGGCGTGATTTCGGGTCCGGGAGGCAGTGGCGGCTACTGGTTTCCGATTGGAGCGTGGGAGGGCTTGCAGGAACTCACCTACACGGTCAGCGATACAGTGGCCTCGTGCACGGTTCAGGTCAATGCCATGCCCGACGCGACGATTTATTGTTCGACTTCGATGTGTGGCAACGATGCACCGATGCCACTTACGGGAGGTTCTCAGGGCGGCACGTGGTCGGGCGATGGAGTGCTCGGGGCATTTTTCGATCCGGCCTTGATCAATCCTCCAGGGGATTTTGACGTCACTTATGTGGTCGATCAAGGCTACGGGATGGGATGTGTGGATTCGTCCACCATTTCCATTGCAGTATTTCCGAATCCACCGTTCGTTGAAATCCTCAATCACATTCCAACAGATGGGTACATCGCCTCTGGCGGTGGAACCGATATCGCCGGGTATCAATGGAGCACACTCAGCGGCGGTCCCATCGAGGGCGAGACGAACCAAGTATTGGAAGATCCCTTCGACGGGATGTACCACGTGGTCACCGTCACCAATTCATACGGTTGCGGCACCGACAGTGAGGCTACGATTTATTACGCAGCAAACGTGGCTGATTTCCGTCCTGGCGATTGGCGCGTGTGGTTTGATGCCACCTCCGGAACGATTGCCAGCAACCGGCCTTACGATCGCGTGGAGTGGTTTGATGCAAGCGGCCGCGCACTGCCCGAAGGGGCGTTCCGTTCCCCACAGCTTCGCATTGCGCGGGTGTGGCACAACGATGCGTTTCGCATCCTACGGGTTCGTATGAATTGATGGATTCGCTGCATGCTCGCACGACTTTCCTTAGATTAGCTTCATGGAAACATTATTAAAACTTCGATTTTTAGGACTTTTTCTCTTGGTCACCACCTTGAGTCAAGCGCAAAGTGATTACACGCATGTGGTCAAACTCAATCCTTTTGGACTGGCCGTTGCGCAGTACCAATTGGCATATGAGCATGCGTTGAACGAAAACTTTTCAGTTCAATTATCTGCCGGAATCATGACGGGAACCACAGAATTGACAGCATCGGATTCCACCGGTACGATTGAAACGAACTTGGTCACATCGGATCGTTCGGGATACATTTTGATACCAGAAGCACGGTGGTATCCCAAAGGCACAGCCTGCAAAGGTGTTTACCTCGCATTGGCAGGTCGAATTAGAAGCGTCACGAATACCAATGCAGAGACTGGAGATGTCATGCTCAAACGTTCGGCCAACGGCGCGGCGTTGCTATTTGGCTACCAAAGCCAATCGGACATTGCGTGGGAATTTTTCATTGGACCTCAAATCAAATCCGTCAGTGTGGAGTCGGATTACGATGATGACAATGCCTCTGGTTTATTCGGTGAAAGCGACGGAGTTGGCCTTCGATTTGGCATCAATGTCGGATTGGGTTGGTGATTGCACCAATCATACAAATTCTCCGTTGAGTCGTTCTAGACCCAGCGGAAATCAAAAAGGGGCCTCGCGCCCCTTTTTTGTTTGTCTTTTGACACACAAAATGAATTAAGAACGTCCTTGGGCGCATTACCTTTGCACCCGAAGAGCGCGCCCATAGCTCAGTTGGTTAGAGCAGTGGACTCATAATCCATTGGTCGTAGGTTCAAGTCCTACTGGGCGCACTTTTTCCCTTCCTCTTTCCAGCGTAGTCCTCGGAAATGACCGGTGCCACGCTGCCGAACCTTGAGGCATGGCCCCGTAGTTCAATGGATAGAATAAGCGTTTCCTAAACGTTTGATCCGAGTTCGATTCTCGGCGGGGCTACCATTTACTCCAAAAGGCTGCTTAGAACTTGCGTTTTCCAGTGTGGTCCCAGAGGCCCCAAAACGCCCCAACACTGCCTTCAGCTCCCACCTTCCAGGCTTCGTCAAAAGCAGAAAAGTAGAACATCTCGATTTCTTCTTTTTGCGACCAACTCTGCGCGTTGATGAAATACTTGAGGGCATTTTCGTAGCCGGGATCGGCAGCACCCAACGAATCTCCTGCGCTCGGCCATCCGGTCTCGGTGATGATGACTTTTTTGTTCGGTGCCGCTTGTTTTGCTTGGTAATACATTTGCTTCATGTACAGCAAGGAATAATCGCTGTGGCATCCTTCCCAGTACGGGTAGCAATTGGCCAAAATCACATCGCACGCTTCGGTGATTTTAGGGCGATTGGTGAATTCGTAATAGGCGTCGACATAACCCACGGGAACTTCCGGTATGGCTTCCTTGACCCGATTGATGTAGGCGATCAGCTCGGACTCCTCCAACTCCTTCCGGTACATGACCTCATTTCCCACGGCTGCGATGTCCACAAACCCCGCACGAGCCAGTTCAATCAACCGCTCGATCTCTTCCTCGTTTTTTTCTTCATCATCGCCCACCCAGGCGCCGACCAATGTCTTCAATCCGTACTCGCGTGCCAACTGCGGGATGATGTCATTCCCTTCGGTGCACGAAAAGACACGGATCCATTGGGTGTGCGGTTGAAGGAGCGCGAGCTTTCTGCGCACCTGCTCCTCTGAAATGGGATCGCCCGGCTCTTGGTCTCCTTCATAAGGGCTGAAGCAGACGCCGTGCATTTTTTCATTCAAGTGCAAGGCACACTGCTCCTGCAACGCGCTGCGATCCAGTCCATTGACTTCCGTTCCTGTCAACGATAGCACCTTCTCTTTTCTGTACGACATATCCTATTCTTTCTGGATTTGATGTTGGTTTAGTCTTGGACAGCTTTTCGCTTCTCGGCCAATTCGGCCTTGATTTGTTCGGCCTTCTCCTCGGTGATATCGTAATTCTTCATGATGAATATGGCGCCCACAACTCCTGCAATCGGAAGAAGCGTGTAGAACATGCGCATGCCCGTGATGGAGGATTCTGTGACATCGCTGGCATCGAACCCAACGACGGAAAGGATAAACCCTCCGAGCAGTGCAGCGACACCAAAGCCGAGCTTCACCATCCACCAATACACCGCTCCCAGAACGCCTTCGCGTCGTTTGCCCGTTTGCAATTCATCCAAATCGCAGACATCGGCGGTCATGCTCATCATGATGGTGAACAAGCTGCCAATTCCGAAGGAATGGAAGGGCAGCGCATAGAGGAACAAGTGTGGTTTGCCAGGGACAAACAGGAACCAAAACAAGATGTATCCGATGATGGAAATCAATTGAGACACAATGAATGCTTTCTTCTTGCCCATCCGCTTGGACATTTGCGCAACCAGCGGAATCACCAGGAAGGTGGTGACCAACGCCCCAACAGAACCGTGCAAAGCCGGCCAGACGCCCGCGCTTGCAGGATCACTGTTGAACAAGTAGTGCACAATGATCAGGAACGTGTAGGCGGCAATGACATTGAACGAATTGAAAATCAAAAAGGTCGCTCCGGCAATTTGTCGGAATTGCTTGATGCGGAAGGCTTGGAATGCAGAAACGAAGATCTCCTTCACGCTTCGGGTCACCTGCGCCACGCTGATCGGCACAAAATCAGTCCGGTCCAGGGTGGACTTGCTTTTGATGAAAATGGCCGGAATGAGCGCGAAAATGGTGCACGGAATGGCCACCCAAATGGACAGGTCCCGCACGCCCTGAGCGGCGCCCTCTGGAAACCAGGCAGGATCGTAGAGAATCACCCAAAACCAAGGTGCGATGACCCAGGCCCACTGTCCGATGAACTGCGCAATGGCCATGATGTTGGTGCGTTCGTGAAAATCCTCACTGATTTCATACCCCATGGCCACGTAAGGCACGCTGAAGATGGTCAGCCCGAGGTAAAAGACGAGCGACCAAGCCAAGAAATAAATGAAATTGTACAGGACACCATCTCCTTCATACAACTGCCACATGGCCACGTAAGCAATCCCCATGAGAATTGCTCCGATGAAAACGTACTGCCTGCGCCTTCCCCATTTCGAGCGGGTATTGTCCGAAATGAATCCCATGATGGGGTCAGTGATGGCGTCGAAAATGCGTGGCAAGAATTGGATGACCCCCCAGAGAAGGGCGGCAAAACCGAGGTCCTGAACCAACACGATGATGAATACACCGAGCGCAGCGGGAAACATCTGGTTGGCTAGCATGCCGAAGCCAAATGCGACCTTCTGGCCCATTGAAACGGCCTGCGTTGAGGGCGATGTCGAATTTTCCATGGATTTATGGATTTGAGGGGTTTTTAGAGCTGATTATAATCGTTTGAATGGCTTCAGAATCAATGCGAATACGCACATCTTCAGAGAGGCCTGCGATGCACAAGGTGCGGGGCGCATCCCCGGGATTGAAACAGACCAAAACGTGCGTTCCATCCGCTGTTTCTGCGGCAACCGCCATCAATTCGGGGTCGTTGCATTCGCTCGCTAGCACGCTCGCTCCGGGCCGTAGGAATTTACTGAAATGGCACATCACGTCAAAGAGTGGCGTGAAATAAACCTCATCTGCGGCCGGGTCCACGATCACCGGCGCAATGCACCAATTTTTGAACCAATTGGGGCCACCTTGGCGATCCAGCACCATGTTCCAGTCGATCCAGCCGTCCACCCAATGGTTCAGGCACCCGATGATGTCGCGCGCATACCGGTGGACCGGCGCATACGTTGGGTGCAAGTGTTTTTTCTCGGGTTCTCGCCACGTGTAGCCCCAATCCGTCGCCTCTGCGCGCCAATACCAGTCGTCATCTTGCCAAACCGGGGTCTGTGCATCGCAGCACGCCTCCGTTTGAATCAGGAATTTATCGGGAGCTGCTTCGTGAGCGCGCTCCAAGGCCGCAGGGAAATAGTCATGCGTGCTCTCGTACCAATGCACGGCCGTACCGTCGAAATACTGCGCGCTTTCTGCATCGCGGTACATGACCGAAACCCACTCATCCAATCCCTCCCGGTTTTGGTCATAGCCCAACACATTCAAGTGTCCTAGGCCATTTTCCTTCAAGGCAGGACCCAAATGCAATTGCACAAATTCCGTCATCTGCTCCGGAGAGTAAAGCATGCTTTCCCAATTGTCTCCATTGCCATGCGGCTCGTTTTCGACGGTAAAGCCCCAAATCGGAACGCCTTCCGCCGCATACGCTTGTGCGTACTTGACAAAAAACTGCGCCCACGTTGGCTGCATTTCTGGACGCAAATGCCCGCCAACCCAGGCATTGTTGTTCTTCATCCACGGTGGAGCGGTCCACGGCGAGGCCATGATGCCAAAGCCATCTTTCGAAATTTCCTTTGCAGCCTGCATCATGGGAATGAGAAATTCCCGATCCGGATCAATGCTGAAATGCTTCAAATCCACATCCCCTTCCACCGGCGCATAACTGTATTGAAACCGCGAGAAATCGCACGAATTCATGTGGGTTCGCGTCATGGAATAACAGGCTCCCTCTTCGTGGAAATAGGCCTCCATGATGCGTTGACGTTGCGAAGGGCTCATCTGGTGCACCAAAAATGCGGATGCATCGGTGAACGATCCCCCGAATCCGGTGATGCGCTGCTTTCGTTGATCGGATTGCACCAGCACCGTCACTTCCAACGGATCAGGTTCATTGCGTTTTGCGATCAAATCATGCGGCACGGCATGAAAGCGCCCCCCTCGCCGAGACGTTTCGAAAACCGATATTTTGATTTTGCCGCTTTGCATCTGACCGTTGATTCGCGTGGCGATTAATGTTGGGATTCAAGAGGTGATTCGTAAAACGACTTCACCACCCAGAAGGCCTCCTTTTTGTTGCGATGGATGTCCACAAGCCCCCAATATTCTTCATTGGCCGTGGCATCGTAGGGAACACCGCTGCTTCCCGGTGCCCAGCCGCCCATGTCTTGCTGATCGGGTTGCCCGGCCTTCCACCAACCATCGGTAAACGAAAAGACCGCCACCCCTGCGGCGCGGGTAGAGTCGGTCAAAATGTGTTCGAGTAAATTTTGCGTTGCATCGGCTTGGGCCTGCTGGTTTTCGCCTTGGTCATACCCCAATTGACCGACCGCCATGTAACTGTCCGCACCGAGCTCGGAGAAGTACACCGGTTTGTCGCTGCGTTGGGCAAAATCTTCAAGCGCAGTGTGGGATTCATCCCAGCGGTAGACATTCAACCCCCAAATGTCAATCCCTGCGAGTGAATGGATCAAATCTGCGTCGGGAACTTCACCGTGCGCGGTGCCCACAGGGTGGTTGGGGTCTTCCACATGTATCGCTTCGGCCGCTGCTCGAAGCGTTTCGTACCAAACATCCAACGACCCCCCAAACCACTCGGGATGGAAGTTGTACTCATTTCCGAGTTCCCAGAACAGGATGGCTGGGTGGGATTTGAATGTTCGGATGTAATCCAGATAGGTTCCCGATTGCAAATCGTAAACCCCATCCTGATTGTACCCAAAACCGATGATGACGGTCATTCCTGCTTCACTGATTTGGTCCAACACGGACTTTGAAACGATTGGTTCATACACGCGAAGGGTGTTGACACCCATTTCCTTCATGAGGGCGAGATCTTGTGACAACGATTCAAAGCTGCGCTTGTCTTCACCGATGGCAACGGGATGGTAGCAAACACCTTGGATGAAATGAGGCCCTTGAGATGTCTGGAGCTGTCCATTTTCGGTCCAAACCCGATCGCCCGACTCGGACATGCAGGATGATGCGCCCAGGCAGAGCAAAAAGGCGATGATAGGGAGCGGAAGGCGTTGTGTGCTGTGTTGCATGGGACTAAAGTGGAGCATGGTTCATGATGCTGGGAGTAATACGTGCCGGTCTAGCAATTCACGCTGGCCTTCGTAACTGCATGTGATGGCATGGCCATCTCGGGTCAAGCCGTCGAAAACACCGTCTTTTACCCAAGACCAGACCGCATATTTAGCCGCTCCTTCGGCCGTGAACAATCCAAAGTGATTCTCCGAATCGGTGGGGTTTGCGGCACTCTTCCAAGGCTCATCAAACGCCTCAAATAAGAAACAACTTATGCCCGAAGTTTGGGTCCATTTGCGCATCCCGTGGTAAAAAAGGGCCTGCTTGTATTCATCCGCTGCGCGGGATCCTTCTGGGCCATAGAATCCGTCCGAAACACTTGCCCAGCCCGTCTCTCCGATGTGCACTTTTTTGTTTGGGTCAATGCTTCGCACGTAATCAACCACTTGGGCGTATTGATTGCGGCTATACGTCACTGCGCTCTCCATTGCGCGCTCAATCATCCCGATTTCCGATGCGGAATCATCTGCGTTTTGCGCATGACCTCCTGTCCAGCAGATGGGATTGTAGTGGGTGTCGTGGAAGGGATACGTGTGCATGGAAACAAAATCCACCGCCTGAACCAATGCTTTGAGATCTTCGTTGTGATACTCTGGACTTCCTCCCCACGCCGCAAAATTTTCGGAGCTCGTGATCCACACATCGTGGGGCAATCCTCCCGTTTCTTTCAACGCCTGAAGGTGATTGACCCAATGCAAAATGACGTTTGCTTCCACAAAATAGGAGGTAGCCCAGCGCACCATGGATTCATTGCCAACGGCAATGACCTTGACAATGTCGGGAAACTCCTGAGCCAACGCGACAGCGCGTTCAATTTCGACTTGGTTGGCAGCAAAGTCCTGTTCCGCGTGGTTGGGAGCATCTGTCCAAGCACCGGCGCAATCCATCCACGCTCCGAGCATCAGGTACATTTCAAAATGCGCGTCCTCCTGCTTCAATTCACGGATGGCCTCAACCAAATTCGACGCATGAGGAAGTTGGACATTGTAGGTGCGCAATAACCGAATGCCCATGGCATGCAGAATGCGCACATCCTCTTTCAATTGCTCGATAGACGGCTGTTCAGATCGGCTTTCGCCTCTGTAGCCTCCATAGCAGATGGCGGGGAATTGGGGATTGCCCAAGAGTTCTGATGCCGATTGATCGTGCATGGATCAGGCGATGACCGTGAGTTGCGTCACCTCGTGCGACCGGCGGAAAATCTCGCTGCTCAAGGCTCGATTGAGGACCAAACCTTCGATGCGTTCGGTGCGTCCGTCGGCCATCTAGACTTCAAATTCGGTTTTGTCCCCGCGCTAGTGGACGACCGGCACTTGGCACGCGGTGTACGCTAGGCTATCCGCAGTCAATTCGATGGTTTGCCAGCGTTGTTTGACATCCACGTAATCAAATGCAGCGGCTTCGGTCAAATACTCTTCGCGATGCATCAGGGCCCGATCATAATGAAGTTGCCCGGCGTAAACACGCACC
>CAXDQP010000035.1:0-11540 GCA_963991335.1 uncultured Flavobacteriales bacterium | reverse complement strand
CGACTGCACCAGCAGTGATGGACGCGATGGACGCAACGGTTGAATGCGACGGCGCCGGTAACGAAGCTGACCTCGACGCATGGCTCGCTGGTAATGGAGGATCTACTGCAACGGATGATTGCAGCGGCGTGACGTGGAGCAATGATTACACCGCGATGGATCTGTCTTGCGGAGCGACGAGTTCGGTGACTGTGACATTCACGGCATCGGATGCATGTGGCAATGCTTCTAGTACTGTTGCGACGTTCACCGTGGAAGACACGACAGCGCCAGAATTCACGCAGGTTCCTGCGGATCAAGCGAACGATTGCGAGGAGATGGAATTCATCGCGCTCGTGTCGGATGCTTGCAGTGCAGTGAGCATTATGGAATCCCGTGAGGTCATCAGTGAAGACGGATGCGGCAATTACGAACACTTGGTAACGCTCACAGCTTCGGATGCCTGTGGCAACGAAACCGCTCATGCCTTCACCATTGTGGTGAATGATGAAGTGGCTCCGGAAATCACAGACTCGGAGGGTGTTGAAAATGGCGGTATCGTTCCCGTTTGCGCTGAAGACATCTGGGGCACAACGGACATTCCTGAACCTTTGGTCGTAACGGCAATGGACAATTGTTCGGGTGACGTTGAAATCACTTTCACAGAAACGTATGTTGGTGAATATGCGCCGAGTGACGATGTAATGAGCTACTGCTTACCAGCTGATCCAGCGACCATGGAAGATGGATTGACATGCGATAATTTCACTTCGCATTCTGCCCGTCTATTCAATTTCCCTGGAGAAGAGTTCTATACACTGTTGGGAGGTTTGGTGACCAATAATGCAGATGGTACGGCCCACTTGACCTTGGATGTGGTTGGAATGGGGAATGCGAATGCAGGTTGGACATTTGAAATTGACCTCAATGAAGGCCTGAACTGGCAGGATTGGGTTGACCAACCCGGCCCACAGAGTTTCAAGTCGGATTGTGGCTTGGGCGATCACACCCAATGGCTCTACTACATCCTCCAGTCGTCGAGTACGGCCTCAGGATGGGGTGAATACGATGGCGCGGAATTGGCGTTGACTCACCAGCCTTCGAATGGTTTCTTCGGATTCCAAATGGGTGAAGGAGCCAATAACAAGAACGCAAACCACGGTTACAGCGGTTGGTTCTATTACATGGGTACCTTCAACGGTGCGGATGTGATGGGAACCGGTGACGTATTCGGAGACATGGATTGCAGCTTGCCATGGAGCATTGAGCGGGAGTACACCGTCTCAGACTGCAGTGGCAATACAACCAACTTCTCGTACACGGTTGATGTCAATGGAATGACATGTGAGCCAATTGATCCAACACTCGATGGCAACGATGACAGCGACAGCAGCTGGGGAAGCGACGCGGATGACAACGGTTCCATCAGCGACGATGATTCCAATGATGGATCGGAAGATTCAAAGTTGCGATTGCTCGGACTCAACCCGAACCCAGTGAATGAGGTTGCCTTGCTTTCCTTCGTGACTTCAGTCGACGAGCTTGTTACTGTCAACGTTTACAACAACGCAGGAGTGTTGGTGACAATGTTGTTCCAAGGCCAAGTCTTCGCCGATGTGCCAATGATGCTCGAAGTATCGGCAAATATGTTTGAAACGGGTCTCTACCAGATTCAGATTGTCTCTGATAATGGAAGCATTACCACCAAACTCATGGTGGGCAGCTGAAACTGATTTTGATTGGAACTTCGGTTCACAACGAAAGCCCCTCCAGCGATGGAGGGGCTTTTTTGTTTTGTTCTGACTTCTCTACTGTTTGTTATGCGGCGGTTTGCCAAATCGGTCGGAACTTTGCATTAACAATTTTGAATGCCATGGTAACCCAACGCTCCCCCAAAGAAACGTATGCCTCGAGCACACGCATTGTCATGCCCAATGACACGAATACCCTTGGAAATTTGATGGGGGGTAATTTGCTCAATTGGATGGACATCAATGCAGCCATCAGCGCGCATCGTTGCAGCCGACGGATCTGTGTGACGGCTGCGGTGAACAATGTCTCTTTCAAGAAACCAATCAAGTTGGGTGATATTGTCACGATTCACTCTGAAGTGAGCCGGACATTCAATAGTTCCATGGAGGTTTACATGCGTGTGCATGTAGAAAATCATTTGACGGGAGAGCAAAGTTTGTGCAACGAGGCCATGTACACCTTTGTGGCGGTGGACCAGTTGGGTGCTCCAATTGCGGTTCCAGTCGTTTTGCCAGAGAATGAAGAAGAGCAAGAGCGTTACGCCGGGGCTCTGCGGCGCAGGCAATTGCGTCTCGTGCTTGCAGGTAAGATGAAGCCAGCGGACGCGACAGAGCTGAAAGCTTTGTTTGATTGAGTTAAGATGCGAATGTATGCTGGTGCATGCATTCTGATCCTCCATTGAACCTGCAACGATTGCCCAACTTGGAGCAGGGACGCATGGGTTGTGTGCGCTCCGGCAATAGCGCGATTGATCCATCAGTGGGTCGCCAAGGGCTCATGCCCAAAGAAGGCCGCGTGCAACCCCAAATGGATGTCACAGGGGTGCCCATTGCTGCGGCGAGGTGCATCATGCCCGTATCTCCCGAATACGCTTTTTCAGCTTTACGAATCAACGCCGCAGATTCTGCAATGGTCGTTTCACCAACGAGATTCACAACGGAATCATCAAATCCCTTGCTCAGAATTCCTCCCGTTTCAGCATCGGCATTGCCTCCAAGAAGGACGGTGCGAAGGCCACTGGCTTGGGCTTCGAGAATGATGGATTGCATCAGTTTGAGAGGCATTTGCTTCCCTTGGTGCGCCGCACCCACGGCAATGACCTCCCACGGACCTGCCGAGCGATCGAAGCCGGAGGGCAACAATGCGGATTCAAAAAGAGTGGGCCAGGCATCGGGTGTGTCCGCTCCAAATGCTCCGCGAAATGAGTCGATGTAACGCTCGACGATGTGGGCGATGTGGCGTTTTCGCCAGCCCCTCACGAGCATCCACTTGGCCAGGTTTTCTTTTTTTAAGGTGAATGCTACGCAATCGATGGCACGTTTAATGGCCCGCGATCGAACGTTGGAATGCAGGTCGATGATGTAATCAATTTCAGCTGCTTTGAGCACCTCAGTTATCTCCGATGTGGCCCGGTCAATGGTATGAATACCGTCGACAAGTGCTCCAAACCCTTCAACGACCGATCGCATATTTGATTTGGTGAGGAAATGAATTTCACTCGGTCCATGAATGGCTGCTCGAAGACTGGCCACCGCGGGAGCGGTGAGCAACACATCTCCGATGGATGAAAACCGAATGACGAGTACGCGTGTAGGCCGGGTGGACATGCTGCAAAGCTAAGTAAGCCATTAAAAGAAAAGGCGTCCCCAGAAGGACGCCCTTTCAAACAGTGGAGAGACCGGGATTCGAACCCGGGTTACCCTCTCAGGTAAACACGCTTTCCAAGCGTGCGCCTTAAGCCACTCGGCCACCTCTCCAAATTCCTGCAGTTGCCTGCAGAGCGGATGCAAAAGTACCGAAAAACAAGACGTGAATCCAAATTGCTCAGCAGTGCTGATTTCAGGTCAATGCGCTGAAACGCGTCAATTCGCCTCGAATGTTCCGAAGCATGAAGGAGCGGGCCTCTTCGCCCGCATGGCCGCGCCCGAGGCAAACCATCAATTTGGTCAAGGCAGCCTCGGTGGTCATGTCGCCTCCGGGGACCACCCCACAATCGCGCAACAAGTGTGCTGTGGCGTAGCGCTCAGGATGCACGGCGCCATGGCCGCATTGGGTAACATTTACAATGGTCACCCCTCGGTTGTGCGCTTCGCTCAAAATGGATTTCAACGCGGGATTGGACGGTGCGTTTCCCGAACCAAATGTGGAGAGAACCAAACCGCGCAAATCAGGCCAATTGGTCATGCGCTCAATCACGTCCAAAGGTTGACCAGGAAACAACGGAAGCCATGCGACTCGGTTGTCCATCGCTTCATTCACGTCGAATGCTGCAGTGGCATCGCGGTACATCAATCCCTCGTTGTATATGATATCAACACCAGCTTCTGCCAAGGAGGGAAGGTTGGGACTAATGATGGCCTGCATGGATTCAGCGCTGGCTTTGTGCGTTCGGTTTCCCCGAAAGAGCGAAGAACCAAAGTAAACGGCAACCTCCTGCACGATGGGTTCATTAAAACGCACGGAAGTTGCGATGTCTACCGCGGCCAAAAGGTTTTCCCTGCCATCGGTGCGCGGCAAGCCAATGGGCAGTTGACTCCCCGTAATGATGACGGGCTTACGGAGTCCTTCCAGCATGAAGCTCAAGGCAGAGGCCGTGTACGCGAGCGTGTCTGTTCCGTGTAAAATCACAAAACCATCGAAGTCGTTGTAATGGTGCTTGATGGCCTTCGCCAATTCGAGCCATTCTTTTGTGCCCACGTTGGAGGAATCCAACGGCGGCTCAAAGGAAATAATCTCCACTTCTCGATTGGGTTGATCCAATTCGGGAACATGGCGGTGAATTTCATCGAAATCAAGCGGAACGAGTCCTCCGGAAGCATCTTGAACGCTCCCGATTGTGCCGCCAGTGTAAACGACCAAAACACGGCTTTTATCGGATTCAGAACGGGTCATTTCTAGTTAGCTTGAAAAGCGCACGGGCATTTTGTGTTGTGATCTCGGCAATTTGAGCCAAAGGCATTTCCCAGAGATCCGCTACGCGCTGCGCAACGACGCGTGTGTATGCGGACTCATTGCGTTTGCCTCTGTGTGGGACGGGAGCGAGGTAAGGGCTGTCCGTTTCCAAAATCACACGGTCATGGGCAACGTGGGGGAGGACCGCGTCGAGTCCGCCATTTTTGTAAGTGGACACGCCACCAATGCCCAGGTAAAAATTCCCATAGTCGAGGATGCGTTCGGCTTGGCTGAGGTTGCCGGTAAAGCAATGCACCACACCGGTAAGCGATTCGTCATTCACCGCATCCAAGGCTTCAAATAGAGCGTCAAATGCCTCTCGGACATGGATGACTATGGGGAGTTGGAGCGATTTGGCCCATTGCACTTGTTGCCTGAACGCTTCGTGCTGAATCTCCAAGGTGGTTTTGTCCCAATGCAAGTCGAAACCAATCTCTCCAATCGCCACGTATTGACGTCCGGACGAGTGAAGCGTTTCTTCAATGGTCTGCAATTCATTTTGCCATGCATCGGGCTTGACGTGGCAAGGGTGCAATCCCATCATGCCGAAACAGCGCTCAGGCCATTCATCCATCATGGCGTGAACCCGTTCGATGGAGTCACTATCGATGTTGGGCAGTAAAAGGGTTTTCACGTCCGCTTCCATGCAGCGTTCCATCGCAGCAGTCCGCTCTCCGTCAAAGGCGGGTTGGTACAAATGGGTGTGGGTGTCAATGAGGTGCACGGCGCGAAGTTAGTAAGGAAGCAGGGTTCGTCGTGTTGCCTGGACTGCCGGCCTATTTTCCAAATTGAATTTGACCTGTTGCAAAGGTGATGGCGTGCCCAAAGACCAGCACGCGGTTGTCCAAAACTTCGCATTGCAATTCCCCGCCACGGGCGGAAATCTGACGGGCGTTCAAGGTTTTTTTACCCAAGCGATCGCTCCAAAAAGGAGCCAACGAACAATGCGCTGACCCGGTTACAGGATCTTCCAAAATGGTCGCCTGAGGCGTAAAGAACCGAGAGACAAAATCGCAATTCGTGCCAGGGGCGGTCACCGCAACTCCACCAGGGCCCAAGTTGATGCGGTCAAAAAGAGGGCGGTCGATCATGAGCCGGGCTACATCTGACTCATGGGGATAAACCAAGACGAAGTCTCGGGCTTTGAGAATTTCTAGGGGTTGAGCACTGAGCGATTCGGATATGGACTTTGGCAAATCTGCCGCTATTGGAGTGCGATTGGGCAAGTCCATTCGATACCGATCTTCGAACCGTTGGACTTCGAGATTGCCGCTACTGGTTTCAAATGAGACAGCTATTCGCTCGGGTTCAAGGTGATTAAGAACCACGTGTCCCGCAGCTAAGGTCGCATGACCGCACAGGTCGATTTCAATGTCAGGCGTAAACCAACGCAAATGATAATGTCCCTGGTTCGCGACTAAAAATGCGGTTTCTGCGACGGCATTTTCCCGAGCAATGTTCTGGAGTGTAGCATCATCGCTCCAACGTTCGAGGACCACAACACATGCGGAATTCCCTGAAAAGACTTGCTTGGTGAAAGCATCGACTTGAAAAAAAAGAGTATTCATGAAGGTTCAATCAGCTTTGGACAAGATGCAGGAATTGCGCGCAAACGAAGCATGCTTAAATCTAACGGAAATTCTCTTTGCTCGTTGGTGCACCGCGAATTACATTTGCACACTTGCGAAAGTGACAAACGATCGCAAAGCAACACGATTGAAATAACACGAATTAAGATTCACATGAAGAAGTTGTTTGCCCTCTTTGCAATTGCAGGGTTGATTTTCATCAATTTTCCGAACGCAACATTCGCACAAGATGCTGCGATGGAAATGACCGACACCACTGCCGTTGAGGCTGCCGGTGATAGCACCGCAATGGCTGCAGATTCCATGGCTGTTGACTCCATGGCTGCAGATTCTATGGCTGCGATTGCACCTGCAGTCGCGGATGAAGCCCCAGCCGAAGAAACCCGCGAAGTATTAAGCTTTCACCAAACGGTGAAGCGCTACTTCATTGAAGGGGGAGCGACGTTCATGGCGTTCGTATTGATCTGTTTGATTTTGGGGCTGGCCTTGAGCATTGAGCGAATTATTTACTTGAACATGGCCACAACCAATACGGGCAAGCTCGTGGAGGGAATTGAAGGTGCATTGGAGAAGGGAGGCGAAGAAGCTGCCAAAGAGGTTTGCCGGAACACGGCGGGCCCTGTGGCTACAATCTTCTATCAAGGCCTCGATCGATCTTCTGGCTCGTATGAAGAAGTGGCCAAAGCCATCGATGATTACGGCAGCGTTGAGATGTCGAAGTTGGAGCGTGGATTGAGCTGGATTAGCCTTTTCATCGCATTGGCTCCGATGTTGGGTTTCATGGGTACCGTTATTGGTATGATCTCAGCGTTTGATAAGATTGCGGAAGCAAATACCATCAATGCATCAATTGTGGCCGGAGGTATTAAGGTAGCCTTGATTACGACGGTATCGGGTTTGATTGTAGCCATCATCCTCCAGATTTTCTACAACTACATTTTGTCGAAGATTGACAGCATTGTTTTGGACATGGAGGAGGCGTCAATGGATCTTGTTGATTTGTTGTACAAGCGAAAGCTTCAAGGAAAATAATCCACTGAATCATGGGTGATAAAGGATTAAGACTCGGCCTTTCCGTTTTGCGGATTGCGGTGATTGTAGCAGGCGTTGTCCTCAGCTACATGATTACCTCACGAAGCGGCACGGATGAGACGTTTGTCGAAGGCCAAGAGCGCTACGGTGCGCTTCTCGACGGATTGTTTTACATCATTTACTTCGTTGGAATTGCCTGCGCAGCCGCAGCAATTTTGTTCGGATTGGGATTCTTGGTCCTGAAATTGATCAACAATCCAAAAAGCGTAATGGGCACAATCATTGGTTTTGTCGGCTTTGTGATCATCGGGCTCCTCAGTTTTTATGTGCTGGCGGATGATACCGTGCTCAGCGCTTATGAAGCCAGCGGAATCAAGGTGTCTTCCGGTGAAAGTCTCTTCGCAGGGGGAGGATTGTATTTTGTCTACCTCTTAGGCAGTTTATCCATTTTCACAATCGTTGTCGCAGAAGTGCGCAGCGCATTGAAATAAGAGAAGAATGGCACGCCGAGAATTAGCAGAAATCAACGCAGGCTCGATGGCGGATATCGCTTTCCTGCTCCTGATCTTTTGGCTGGTCACAACCACCATTGATTCGGACGAAGGAATCAAGCGACAACTCCCTCCGCCGGTGCCTCCAGATATTGACGTGCCTCAGGCGAAGGAGCAGAATGTGTTCAATGTGAAGGTGAATTTCTTGGACGAATTGCTCGTTGAAGCGGAACCGCTGGACATTGAAGATTTGAAGGACAAAGCCAAAGATTTCCTCATCGCTACTGGAGATGGCATTATGGCGCACCCCGTGGGCCGAGAGACGGTGTGCAATAACCGGGAAGTTGTTCTGGTGACGGGTGCCAATGGCAAAACCAATGCAGCTTTCCCAGAGCGTATCTGGGTAAGAAAGGTGGATGTAAAGCAACGGATCGCAGAATACGAAGCTTTCGTAGCCGCAGCTGAAGACGATAACCGGCGCAAAAACTACACGAAAGTGTTGGCGAGTTGGGAAGATAAGCTAGCGACAATCGAGCTTCTGGATGGCGATTACAAGGAATTACCGCCTTCGGCCTTGATTTCCATGCAGAACGACAATGCCACTACGTACAACACATGCCTCCAGGTCCAGAATGAGTTGCAGTCTGCGGTGAACGAATTGCGGGATGAGCTGGCAGTGGCGAAGTTCGGTCGCACCTACAAAGAGTTGGAGGATTTGTACGACCGTAATACCGAAGATGGCGAGTTGCTGAAAAAGATCATTGCGGTTCGTTCCGTATATCCGCAACGAATCTCGGAGGCCGAGCCGCGCGAAGGATCAACTTACTACTGATATGGGAAAGTTTAGAAAAGGAAATAAGCGAGGCATGGCCACGATTTCGACAGCATCGCTGCCGGACATTGTATTCATGTTGCTGTTCTTCTTCATGGTTGCTACGGTCTTGCGCACCGAAGAAGAGAAGGTCCGATTGATTCGCCCTGAGGCATCGGAGTTGTACAAGATTGAAAAGAAGCACTTGATTCGTTATGTGAATATCGGTGTCCCTATGGATCGACGCTATGGAACGGAACCGGTCATGCAATTGAATGATGCTTTTTCTTCTCCTGAAATGATTCAAGACTGGGTCAGCACAGAGCGATTAACCTTGGCTGAATCTGAACAGAGCAAGATGTGGGTTTCCTTGAAGGTGGACAAAGACACTAAAATGGGAATCGTTACCGATGTGAAGCAGGAATTGCGCAAGGCCTCTGCCTTGAAGGTGTTGTATTCAGCTTCTGGCAGGGAGCGCACCCAGTCGGAATACTGACTATAGGTGCCGATGTTCGGCCTTGTTTGTGTCCTAAATGGCAGTGGACTACATCCTTTAAGGCTGGAGCGGAATGCGTGATTTACAAGGATTTCGAATCTAAATAGACGATGGTTCGCCTGCAACCTTGTGCGTAGCGCGTCGTATATAGGGATGCATGTCCGATAACCTCAAGTTCTTTCATCTCCCCATAGATGAGTCACATTGGCACTCAGCCCGTGAGTGGCGCATTACCATTTGCTGTGTTTTCGGGACCTTGATTTTTGGTGGTTTCACCCTCATTGACCAATTACCGATTCTCTTTGAGGAATGTGCACAGGGTGATTGGTCTGATGCAATTGGACATTTCTTCTACCTTCTGATCACCGGTCTGCTCATTTATGGGGGAGTGGTCTATCAATTTACACGAGCGTTTTATATCCGTCGTAGAAGCAAGTCCTTGAAACAGCTGAAACAGCCTTTGGAGTCCACGTCAAGAAATATTACTGATTTAACGGTGTTGGTTCCTTCATATAAGGAAGAGTACGTTACGATTTATCAGACGCTTATGAGTGCTGTTTTTCAAGAGTTCGTGACCAAAAGGCTCGTACTCTTGATCGATAACCCGCCAAACCCCTCAGATCCCGAAGAGTTGAAACTCCTGCAACTAGCTCGAGGAATCCCTACGGAAATCCGAGAATTGTTGAATCCAATGGCGGATTACATTAAAACTCAGGAGCAGTTTGCAAGCAAAATTTCAGCTTCTGAGAATAAGTCTCAGCTCCTTTCCGAGACATTTGAGGCATGCGGAAATTGGTTTGCTGATCAAGCTGCGCAAACATTGAATAATGCGCAGGATTCACATACCAATCGATTTTTTGCAATGGAAGTGCTGTTGTCTCGTGCTTATGCGTGTTGGGAACATTCCGTGAAATGGGAGGAGGGAGATATAAAGGTTGGATCAATGGCTTCTGCTTGGGACTTATTGCATTCATGGTTTGAGGCAGAGATCAGTTCTTTTGAACGCAAGACCTTCGAGAATTGCAGTCATGCATCGAATAAGGCTTCAAATCTGAACAGTTACTTGGGCTTGATGGGGGATAGGTGGTCTGTAACAAGCCTGAACAATGGTGAGCGTCAGTTGCATTTAGAAGGCAGTTGTGATGGGCATCAAGTCGTCGATGAACTTGATGTGCCGGATTCTCCTTTTGTAATTACACTCGATGCTGATAGCTTGCTCCTGCCATATTATGCAAAACGACTGACAGATGATCTGAATCGGCCTGGTTTTGAGCGGGTCGCGGTAATTCAGACCCCGTACAGTTCAATTCCAGGAGCAGAAGGTCTATTGGAACGTATCGCGAGTGCTACTACAGATGTTCAGTACATCATTCACCAGGGGTTTACGACTTGGAACGCCACTTATTGGGTAGGGGCCAATGCTTTAATGCGAAAGGAGGCATTGGAGGATATTGCTTATTCATTCGAGGAAAGAGGGTTTAAGATGAAGCGCTACGTTCAGGATCGAACGGTCATCGAAGACACAGAGAGTACGATCGACTTACTGCAGAGAAATTGGACGCTTTGGAATCATCCTGCTCGATTGGCTTACAGTGCGACACCATCTGATTTTGGCTCGCTACTCATACAGCGCAGAAGGTGGGCGAACGGTGGATTACTCATACTTCCGAAGGCGCTTTCCTATTTACGAGGAAAGGGTGGATTCATTCAACGACTGAAAGAAGGATTTATGCGATTGCATTATCTCGTGTCAATCGCAGGAGTGAATGTCGGATTGCTTCTCCTACTCTCCCTTCCCTTGACGGATAGTGTTGGATCGTTCTGGTTGCCTCTGACAGCGGTGCCTTACTTCTATTTATACGGCAGGGATCTTCGTTTGATGAGGTATGCGCGCAATGATGTGTTCCGGGTATATGCACTCAATCTTCTGCTGATTCCTGTCAACATTGGAGGTGTCTTGAAATCGCTGCAGCAGGCACTGACAAGGAAGAAGATTCCATTTTCAAGAACTCCAAAAATAACGAATCGTACACCCGTGTTTCCAAGCTATATCCTTGCTACCCTTTTGATCATTGTGCAATGGATATTTGGTGCTTATTGGGGTTTCAACAATGGCTATCCCAGTCAAGGGTATTTTGCTGCGGTCAATGCTATTATCTTAGGTTACGCCGTTATTATTTTTATCGGAGCGAAGGATACTGTGAAAGACCTTTTTCGCTTCAACGATTGAGCCCGCACATTACTCCTCTTTTTTGCTTGTGTCGTTGAGGATCAGGTTCAAACTTTCGCCGAAAATTTTGGTAAACTTTTTGGCCCCTGATCGCAGAAGGTGGGTTTCATCATATCGATCTCCCTTATCGTAAAGGGCTTCATTTCCAGCGTACCCCATCGATTCGAAGACGTGATGACCCCCCCATTTTTCAATGGCAGAATAGTAT
>CAXDQP010000034.1:0-11586 GCA_963991335.1 uncultured Flavobacteriales bacterium | reverse complement strand
TCCACATAGTCCGCACCACGCTTATACGCCTGCTGGGCATCTCCCTCCCAAAGGTGCGTATACAAAATCTTCTCAGCCAATGTCAGGTTCTTGCCTGTCATGCGGCGAGCCGCTTCTACATTCTTGGGGAATCGCTCATAGACCGAGCGGATCATTGCCAAATCAAAAGTCATCTTCTCTTTTCTTTAGTCTGCAAATGTACGCAGTACATTCGCATAACATGAAAACGGAGCTGCTCATTGAAATGATGCGGATCGCAGTGCGATCGATACGAAGTAATTTGCTGCGCACTTCGCTCACGATTGCGATCATTGGTCTCGGCATCATGGCGTTGATCAGCATGACGACAGCAACTTCTTCCCTGGAGGCCAACGTCACACAACAATTCTCGTCCTTGGGCACCGATGTTTTTACCTTCCGCCAGCGCACTGAAACCGGCGTCAACCGCGGACAAAGAGTGAAAGCGGGTGAGCCCATCACCTACGAAGAAGCACAACGTTTTGCAGCGGAAGTTTCTGATGAGATCACCGCGAGTTATTCGGTTTACGGGACGAGCCAGGCCACGTTGAAACGAGGACAGGAACAGACCAACCCCAACATTCAAATCCTTGGAATCGAAGAGCATTACTTAGAAGTAAGTGGTTACGATTTGGACAAAGGCAGGAATCTAACCCCAAAGGAAGCTCGGTCTTCTCAGCGGCTAGCACTGATCGGATCGGATTTGGCTAGTGAATTGTTTGATCCGTGGGAGGAACCCGTTGGCGCTGATTTCTCGATCGGGTCGCAGCGTTACCAGGTCATTGGTGTATTGAAGTCGCGCGGACAGTCATTCGGCATGTCACAAGACAATCAATGTTATGTCCCGATCCCGTGCATTCGACAGCAATTCTCGGACGAGAACAGAAGTTACCGAATCGCGTGCAAGGTGGATAATCCCGAGCAAATTGCAAGCCTTGCCGAAGAAGCCATGGGGGTAATGCGGGTGGTCCGACAGGACCGACCCGGTGAAGATTTATCCTTTCGCGTGGCCATGAGCAATAGCCTCGTGGACACCCTTCAGGAGGCGACAAGCGGGATTACGATGGCCGCGACCATCATCGGGATTATCACCCTTTTTGGTGCAGGCATCGGTCTCATGAACATCATGCTCGTCAGCGTTTCGGAACGCACTCGAGAGATTGGCACACGCAAGGCTTTGGGTGCAACACCCAATGCCATTCGCACCCAGTTCCTCATCGAGGTAATCATCATTGGACAGTTGGGAGGAGCGGTTGGCATTGCGCTAGGCTTGGCAGCCGGAAATGCCATTGCTTTTTTCATGGAAACCCCTTTTGTACTGCCCTGGGGTTGGATGATCTCTGGCGTCATTTTGAGCCTGCTCACCAGCATTGCAAGTGGCTATTACCCTGCTCGTCAGGCCGCCAAACTGGATCCCATCGTGGCGCTTGGCCGGGAGTAAATCAGGACGTCTCGCGCTCCAAAATTTGTGCCATCCGCTTGCGCTCCTTAACAATGACCAAGCGCGCCTCTGCAGTCGTTCCTTCTATGGAAGCCAGCAGCGTTTGCCAATCCGCCTCGTCGCGAGCAGGGATTGGCTCTAACGCCACATCTTCCAAAGCTGAGTCAAGGGAGAGTGCTAGAAATTCTTCCATGTAGCGCACTTGAAGATTGCACAGTGCATTTCCAAAGCGAACCAACACATCTGGATCAAGCGTCGCCGCCATGGCCGTCCGCAAGCGTCGGATGTTTTCGACGTGATTTCGAACCAACAAAACAAAATTAGGACCCGAAGGCAGGAGCGGCGGCAATTCACCCGGTGCACCCAGCGGCTCCACGTTCAACACCCGAGAAACGTCACTCAGTTGGACCAGACGATTGACACGGGATCGAAACAAGGTGGGCACCACCGGCTGCCGCATGAAATGATCCCGGACCGCAAAGGCTTCGGCATCCAGTCGTTCCATAATATTTTCGATTTCAATCGGCTCTGAAAGCCCGAGCAAAGCGTGCGCTGTTCCTTTATCCATTCTTTTTCAATCCGTGACAGAGAGTGAAGATAAGCCAACAATTCAAATGACCCTCGTTTTGAAGCCCTTCGGTGATTAAATTTGTAACAAACAGAAGTCCTTATGAAAATGACGACCCTTAGTACCCTCTTGATTACGGCTTGGACGATGGTTGCTTGCAGCACCGAGAAGCCTACCGACTCCAACGCTGATTCGGCTTCGGCGAATTCGACCGAAACAGGACGTGCAGATGCGGCTCCACAAACCGCTGAAATCTCCGCCCTTTACAAAGACGGAACCAACGACCAAAACAGAGGCGACAAAGTAGGACCGGTTCGCGTACACGGAACCATGACTTCGAGCACATCAGGGGATGTCATTCTTTATGAGAGCGAAGGAAGAAACAGCTCCGAAGTGGCCCGTACCAAATTGGTCAACCGCACCTTTGACTTCGGCGAGTTGGAATTGGGCCGTGGTTTTTTCAAAATCAGCTACAACGGCGAAACCAACGCCACGGACATCATCATCACCCCCGATGCGCCCGACCTCTACCTTGAATTCAAATCGAGCCGGTTGAGCGCTACAAAAAGCGCTGAAGGCTCAGCTGAGAATACAGCATGGTTCGCGTTCCAGGCCAAGCAGGTTCAACACGACCAAGCCGTCCGCAAACTCCGCCAAGGGATCAAGGATGCAGGCGCATTCCGCAGCCGAATCGAAACCCAAATCAAAGACAAAGAAGAAGCCTTTGCCCTCGAGCAACATGCCATGATGGACGCCAATGCTGGTACCTATTTTGCAAAATGGTTGGGTTGGAAAAACCCCAAATACCCCACCCTCCAGGGACGGTTTTTTGAAGACATTGACCCCTTGGACAACAGTGCGGTGCGGTCCATGGCATTGAGCGATCGCATTCAGAAAATGATGCGCTCATTCAGCGGAGGCACAGACAGCGGCTTCCTCGCCTGCATCGATTTGGTCAAGGCACACTTTGAGCCCAACCCCTTTGCCTTGGAAAGTGTTCTGTATTCGATGCTCGATGGATTCTACAACACCGGAAAAGAAACCATATGTCAGTATATCCTCGACAATTACATCTTTGATGAAGACTGTGGAGCTGACTTGAGTGATGCCATTCGGCTTCGAGCACAAGGCATTATCAACCTCCAAGTGGGCAAGACTCCTCCGAATTTTGAAATCAACAAGTGGGATGGAGGATCACTTGATCTCTATGAAACTGTGAAGGAGAATCAGTACACGCTGCTTATGTTTTGGGCTTCTTGGTGCCACAAGTGCGAGCAAGAAATGCCCAACATTGGTCCGATGTACGCCAAGCACGGATACAAAGGGTTTGAAGTGGTCGGAATCAGCCTGGATCAAGTCCGAGCCACCTGGGAAAAAGCCATCAGCGACAACGGTATGACCTGGCCTAACGTCAGCCAATTGAAAGCTTGGAATAGCCCTGTTGTGGCAGATTACAAGGTCACGGCTACCCCAACTTACTTTCTTTTGGACCAAGAAGGCAAGATTGTTTTGAAGCCCAAACGCTACTTTGAGGTCGACAAATTTTTGAACGAGAATATGAAATAATCCGATTCAACAGGGTCAACGGTCACGCCACATGCTCAGAATCACCCCATCGGCGAGACCAACCTTGGGGACCCATATGAATTCCGTCTCTGCCAACTGGAGGATCTTCAGGTAAATCTCACCTGCTGGGACAATGACATCGGCCCTGTTGCGCTTCAAGCCGAACAATGCCGAGCGCTCAGTCAAAGGAACGGCCGATAGCTCTTTCATGATGGATTCGATGGCTGAAACCGGCAAATTGGTGTCTTTTTCAAGCCGAGCGATTCTGTGATAGCGATTGATATTCCCCCCCGTTCCGATGGCCAACCAAGGCTTGTCTCCTCGGTACTCATCCATGAATGCTTTGATTCGCTCCCATTCACCTTCGGGTGTTGTGCATTTCAGCATGCGCACGGTACCGAGCTTGAAACTCTTCAAGGCAATGCGCTCATTCGCGCGAACTACGGAAAGTTCCGTGCTGCCTCCTCCTACGTCAATGCAAAGCAAATCACGGTTGAATTTGAGGCTCGCGTTGTTGAAGTTTTGAAAAATCAAACCCGCCTCTTCTTCCCCACTGAGGCATTCAATCTTGATGTCCGATTTGCGAAAAACAGCAGCAATGACGTCGTCACGGTTCTTGGCACTCCGCAGCGCACTCGTCGCCACTGCCCGGAACGCCTCTACTTCTTGCACATCAATGAGGTGACGAAATGCCATCATGACCTTCACCAAACTCTTGGCCTTGGCCTTGGATAGTTTGCCCCGTTCGAAGACTTCGCCGCCCAAGCGCAATGGAACACGGTAATAGGCAATCCTTTCCTGCTGATGATCAGCAGCATTGGAATCATCAATGTCTTTGATGAGCAGACGAACTGCATTGGAACCTATGTCGATGGCAGCATAGCGCATGGACCTTAAAATTAATGTTTAATTGGTTTCACTATTCAGGCGGGGCATAGACCTGATGCGTCAATTCGGACGCATCCACCCTCTTACCTCCCTTCTTTGGGGTGATGAAGGCATTGGAGAAATGCACATCCACATTGCGCGCATGCACATTGTCCTTGAGCTGATGGTCCAGGTATTGCGCTAGAACCGATTGCAATTGGATATCTTCAATCGGAACACTCACCTCCACGCGGTGATCGAGGTTCCGCTTCATCCAATCTGCTGAACTCAAAAAATACTTTGGCGAGCCATTGTTCTCAAAATACAGCACCCGAGCATGCTCGAGATAACGCCCCAACAAGCTGCGCACATTGATGTTTTCGCTCATTCCTTTGACACCTGGAATCAATGAACAGATGCCGCGGACAATCAAATCAATTCTGACTCCTGACTGACTCGCAGCGTACAATGCCTCAATCATTTCTGCATCGACCAGGTTGTTCAACTTCAAAATCACACGGGCGGTTCGTCCCTGTTGTGCATGGTCGGTTTCTCGGCCCAGCAACTCTAAGAACGTCGCACGTGTTTGATATGGGCTGACCACGAGTTTCTCGAAATCTGGACGCTCGTAATTGTTGGAAAAAAAGCTAAAGAGCTTGGCCACCTCCTCGGTGAGGTTAGCGTTGGCCGTGAAAAGTCCAAAATCACTGAATACCCGCGCCATCTCCTCGTGAAAATTCCCCGTACCGATATAGGCGATGCGCTGCCGCTTCCCCTCCACTTTTCGATCGATGAGAAACATCTTGGAATGCACTTTCAATCCCGTTACCCCAAATTCCACCTGTATCCCCGCCTCCTGGAGCACATTGGAAATTTTGATGTTGTGCCTTTCGTCAAAACGCGCAGCCAATTCAATCACCACCTGCACATCTTTGCCATTGTAGGCTGCATTGACAAGTGCATTGATGATCTTCGAGTTGTGCGCAACCCGGTATAGGTTTATGCAAATCCGTTCCACGGTTGGGTCAATGGCCGCTTCACGCAAGGCATCTACGACTTGTCCAAAATTGTGGTAGGGATAATGCAGCAAAACATCGCGTTTCACCACTTGATTCAACATGCTACTTTTGCCCTGAAAGTATTTGTGCTTATGGGCTTTTCGCTTTGGAAAAACGAGGTCACTCCTACCAAAATCGGGAAATTTCATCAAATCCTTTCGGTTGTGATACCGGGTACCTGAAATGATGTTTTCACTTTCCCCTAAGTCCAATTTATTCATGACCAAGTCGAGCATGGCCGCCGGCATCTCTCGGTCATAAATCATTCGTACAAAATCCCCATTCTTCCGTTGGCTAACGCCATCCGCCATTTTATCCATCAAGGACATGGATAGGTCATCGTCCATGTCAATCTCTGCATCCCTTGTGACTTTAATCGCATGCGCATACAGCCGATCAGGCTGAAAAAGCTGAAAGATTTTATGCAATTCTTTCCGAATCACATCGTCCACAAAAGCCACGGACCGATTGCCTTGTGGCGAAGGCAAAATCACAAAGCGCGGACGGTGCGGTGGAATTTGGACGAGGGCATATTCTTTGGTCACTTTTGATCCATATTGGGTCTCCAGTCCTACCATGAAATACAGAACACCATCTTTCAAATCTGGAAACGGACGGCCTTCGGTGATCATGATCGGAACCAAATGCGGTCGAATTTGCTGCTTGAAGTAGTTGGCTACAAAGTCCTCTTGTTCCTCAGAGAATTGCTCTTCATTGAGGATTCTAATCCCCTCCTCTTCCAGGGCCTGTTCCACCCGTTCGTATGCCTGATTGTACTCACCCTGCAGTTCCACTACTCGATTGGTAACAGCTTGCAATGTGGATTGTACGCCAAATCCTAAAGTGGTCATACTCGATTCATCCACTAATAACGCGCGTTGCAAATTGGCAACTCGTACGCGGAAGAATTCATCCATATTGTTGGAAAAAATCCCCAGAAAGCGAACCCGCTCAATCAAGGGATTATCGCTGCGAACCGCTTCCTGCAGTACGCGGTGGTTGAAGGCCAACCAACTCAACTCTCGATTGATCAATCGATCCGAATGAACAGGATTTTTAGTCACGCTCAAATATACTTTGATAAGGTATCGCTGCGCGATGAACGGCTTAACTTTGCATCTTTAATTCAAACGAACCAGACCATGCTTGTAGGTAAAAATGCCCCGCACTTCTCATCCAATGCTTACGTCAACGGGAAAGTTGTACGGAACTTCTCCCTCGAAGCGTACAAGGGAAAGCAAAACGTACTGCTCATTTTCTATCCCAAAAATTTTACCTCCTTGTGCCAAAGCGAATTGGTGGCCTTTCAAGATCAACTGATCGAATTTGAAGCACGAAACACAGCCGTCGTGGCCTGCTCCACAGATACTGCCGATTCCCATGCGGCTGCGGCGCGCATTCCACGTGAAGACGGGGGGATCATGGGTGTTCAATTCCCGATTGTCAGCGATGCCAACAAAACCATCGCCACCAACTACGATGTCATCAGCGGAGAGTATGACTATTCGGAAGATGGCCTTCTCACCAGCAACTCAGAAATGACTGCATTGCGTGGGTCCTTTCTGATCGACAAAAATGGCATGGTACAACACCACCTATTGAATTTCTTTCCCCTCGGACGGAGTGTGGATGAGGCCTTGCGGATGGCCGATGCGCTATGCCACGTGCAGGAAAGCGGTCAAGGATGCCCCGCCAACTGGACCAAGGACTAATCAATCGCTCGTCTTCTCGTGAAGTCCTTGCCGAAACCACGACTCCATTCGGTTCACCATTGATTTGGTTCCTTCCATGAGGATTCGAACGGAGTGCCCTTCGCGTTTAAATTCAAGCGTGAAAGTGGCCAAGGTGGCGGAAGTCTCGGATGGTTCTATTCGAAGCAACTCGAGTTCTTGGCGCCGGATCGGGATGGCATAAACCTCCAATCGCACTTTGGTGAAAGCGATGACTCCGGCCTGGGTCCGCTGAAAGTTGATGGGAGTGCGGTGGGTCAGGGCATCGCGCATGGATTGCAAATCGTCCAAGCCTTCAAGTCCAACCAAATCGAGTTTGGGGGAGCCCAAGGGCCTCCCCTTCAGCGTTTGGCGGATCGCATCCATCCAGGGCCACTTCGGTCCTCCAATCGCGTGAACCTCCTTCCAGCGGTTCGGATCATTGTAAGTCACATTCCAATGCATCATGGCACAGTGTCAGGGTCCAGTGGGAAGATTTCCCCCAATCGATTCCAATGGCTTTGATAGGCTCCGTCAGCATCATACCGTTCAGCCTGCCAATCCACATCAAACTTGCGCTGCGGCCTTGGATCGTTTCCTATGCCAGCGACATACAGCCAATTGCCTGTATTGCTGCACGGGTCAAAGTCAATGAGCCAATGTTCAAACCATTCAGCACATGCGCGCCAATCCAACCCAAGGTCGTGAATCGCATACGAGGCCACATTTTGACGTCCTCGGTTGGACATGAATCCTGTGAGGCGCAACTCGTGCATATTGGCGTTGACAAAGGGACTGTGCGTCGTTCCGGTGCACCAAGCTTTCCACTGCAACGGATGATGCGAAACAGGGTTTCGTGCTGATTCCTTTAATCCTGTGGCGTGCCAGATGCGGTTGCCATGCTGCATGGCAACGAATCGAAAGTAGTCCCGCCAAAGCAATTCAAAAATCAGCCAATATGTGCTGTCATTGGAACCTTGCTCTTCCTCGTAGCGGCGAATCGCATGGTAAACGGAGCGGGGGCTCATGCATCCCCATGCCAACCAAGGGCTGAATTTGCTGGAGTAATCCCATCCAAGCATGCCGTTTCGGGTCTGCTTGTAGGAACTCAACGAATGGGTTCCCCAGAAATAATGTTGCAAGCGCTTCCAGCCGGTCCTCGCGCCGCCCCCAAAACACATCGTGTCTTCAGGCAAACCAGCCAATCGCTGCAGCCGATCGGGGTCGAAAGGAGTGAATTCCATTCCTTGAGGTGGCGGTGGCAATTGGGGAATTGGGAATTCCGGGCGAATGTCAAGGCCACGCTTCTCTACCTTGTTGCGAAACCGCGAGAATATCTCGGGCAAATCTGCGACAGCGAAAGGCAAATCTTCTGGGTGCACAAGGGTAGCTCCTTCCACCGCATGGTGGGGAATCATTGCAGCAATGCCCGCAGCAGCTTGATTTTCCTCGTCTGTATGGCAACGCTGGGAAAACACTGCTTGACAATTCCATTGCTCCACCGTCTGCAAGACACACTCGACCGGATTCCCGTGAAGAACGCGCAATTGCTGTCCAACTCCTCGCAATTCACGGTCCAAATCCGCCAGGCTCTCGAGCATGAACCTTCGGCGGTGGTCGCCCATTCTCTCCTCTCCTTGGCTCCATTGGGAGCCGCTGGGAATGACAAAAACAAACACCGCCTCTTCCGCTTGTTGAGCCATGGCTGTGAGTGCTGGATTATCCAACAAGCGCAAATCTTCTCGAAACCAATACAGGGCGCGCATCACAGTTCTTCTATTCGGTTCAAGTTCATCGCTGCTGTATCGAGGAGCGCTCGTTGTTTTTCCGGATCCATTCGGTCCCAGGTCCTGTATGCCATTCCGATCCGTGGATTGCGCTCCAACTTGTCGCGGTGGCGGTCGTAAAAATCCCAGTACAAAGCGTTAAAAGGACAGGCCTTCTCTCCCACCTTTTCATTGGGGTCATACGGGCAGCCCTTGCAGTAATGCCCCATCTTTTTTAAGTACTGCGCACTGCTTACGTATGGCTTAGACCCCACGATTCCTCCATCGGCAAATTGGCTCATTCCCCGTGTATTCGTGATTTCTACCCATTGCAACGCATCGATGTATGCCCCGAGGTACCAAGCATCCAACTCATCCGGATGAATGCCCGCCAAAAGTGCAAAGTTTCCGGTCACCATCAAGCGTTGGATGTGATGCGCATAGGCATGCTCCATGGTTTGATCAATGGCATGGGAGACACAGGCCATCTTCGTTTCTCCGGTCCAAAACCAGTCTGGCAATTTTCTCTTGTGCTCGAAGAAGTTCATCGTTTCGTAGTTCGGCATATGCGCCCAGTACACGCCGCGCATGTATTCCCTCCAACCCAAAATTTGCCGTATGAACCCCTCCGCTTGCGAAACATCAATTCGATCGGGCCCATCGTGAAATGCCTGCTCTACCGCGTTTACCACTTCGGAAGGAGAGAGTAATTTGGCATTCATTGCAAAGCTCAGTCGGGAATGATAGACGCTCCAACTGTTGGTAGTGAGGGCATCTTGAAAATCCCCAAAATGCGGCAATAACGTTTCAATGAAGTAGGCCAGAACCTGGAGACCATCTGCGCGCGAGATGGGCCAACCGAATCGTTTCGAATCCAAACGACCCGTGGTCTTTACACCCGCCGCCTCAATCATGTGCACCAATCCCTCCACGTTACGATCCAGTGTCAACGGCAGCGGTGGCATATGGTCCTTGGGAAGCTTTTGCCGATTGGACGCATCGTAATTCCAGCTACCGCCCTCAGGTTCACCGGTCGGGGTCATCAATATTTCGTGCTTCTTCCGCATTGCGCGGTAAAAGTTTTCGAGGCGATAGGTTTTCTTTCCTTTGAAAAACAACGCCAGCTCGGAACGCGTTGTGTAAAAATGTTCTGAATCGAACGCCTCAATCTCCAAACCTTCCGTCCGATTCCGTGCACTCCATTCGGTCAGTTGCTGATCCAACCGGTATTCATCGGGCATTTGCCAACTCACCTTGGTGGCATTCACCTCCGCTCGTATCCAATCGAGGTTCTCCGTCAACGATTGACGGTTCCGCGCATCGTCCAAGGTGAGGTAAAACACCCGAAAACCTGAGCCTGCTCGCTGCTGTGCGAACAAACGCATGGCCCCGAAAAAAGCAACTACTTTCTGAATGTGATGCGGCGCGTAATCCGTTTCCTGGCGCATTTCCATGAGCACGTAAACCACTTCATGCGGACCCGGCTCCACGAACCATGAATGCTGGGAATTAAGCTGATCGCCCAAAATGAGCCGAACTTCCTTGGCGGGCCTCAAATCCCTGAGCTCCGAAATTGAATCGTTCCAATCTTTATGCATGTTCCAATGGGATTTTGGATGAACGCTGGCTTCGGCAACGTTTCGAGCAATAACGAACTTCATCCCAACAGGATTCCCACTTCTTTCGCCAAGAAAAAGGTTTTTCGCACACCGTGCATATACGGTCTGGTGGGTAGTGCTCGCGTCGCATGAGAAGTTAACCTCGTGCACGCGCCAAGGTTCACACCTGGTCGGAATTATCCTTTTTGCAAAGCTTTCAACTCCGACCACTTCATCGGAACCGGTGTAGCCGTGACAGCTCCAGGAACTTCCTGATCCGTCAGAAACTTCAACACCAAATCATTGAAGAGTTCCGGTGCCTCAATGCTGCATACGTGGCCACAATTTTCAATGACCGTTAGCCGCATGTTCTTCTGAATCCGAGCAAACCGTTTCGCCGCTCGTAAAAAAATATGGTCTTGGCTTCCCATCACCAACAATCCCTTCTTCATGACCGGTCGATGGATGTATTCTTGGGCCAAGTTGAAAAATGGCTTGTACAACTGAATCCATTTCATGTATTCCCGCGTGGACAACCGTTTGCTTTGGCGGCGGAAAATATAGCGGCTCAGGCGGTGATTTCGTCGTGGCAAAACAATGAAACTAAAAAGCCAATACAGTGCGCGGTAAGGCAAAACATGGGACAAGAGCTTGCCCGAATGAACGAACCAGTGCATCAAACGGCTGCCATCGAAAATGGCTCCCGCCATGATCATCCGATCGACCAGCTGCGGTCGCTCAATGTCAATTTTTTGCAAAATAACACTGCCAATGCTCAGACTCATGAAATGGGCCTTCTCGATGTTCAAATGATCGATGACCGCGAGAATGTCTTTGGCCACAATGTCAAAATCGTATGCGGGAAATTCCGGCATGATTTCTTTGCTATAGCCATGGTCCCGTAAGTCAATGAGCAAAAGACGAAAGTGGGGGGCGAAGGCTTCAATCTGAAACTTCCACGTGCGGATACTGCCCCCTGCTCCATGGATGAAAAC
>CAXDQP010000033.1:0-12176 GCA_963991335.1 uncultured Flavobacteriales bacterium | reverse complement strand
GGATATCAGACCGCAGAAATCAAGCATGGTCACATAGCCTAGATTGAAGAGGAAATGCCCGTTTTCTTTGTGGCTACAGCGGACGACGTGTATGAAAAAGTGGTTTCAAATGTTCAAGAGGTCAAAGCGCGAGGTGGCAGGTTGGTAGCATTGGTCACTTCCGGCAACAGCGACTTGAAATCCTTGGCTGAATTCGTCATCGAAATCCCCAAGTGTGATCAGGCATTGGCGCCTTTGTTGACAACCATTCCTCTCCAGTTGTTGAGTTACCATATTGCCGTGCTGCGCGAATGCAATGTGGATCAGCCACGAAATCTAGCGAAATCCGTTACCGTGGAGTAAACGCCCGAATCGCAATCATCATGAGATTTTTCTATTCGATCGTCCTCTGTTTGGTTGCTCTTTGCGGCCAATCGCAAACCATCTTCTCGGCTGATTATGCCAATCAAGCCGACGTTAAAGTGTTTGTCGTAGACTATGAAAATCAGTGCGATTTGAAAGTGTTCAAGGTTGACTATGCCAACCAAGCGAAAGGAAACGAGGGGTTGTGGTATTTCGTGGAATACGCCAACCAAGCGGATCATAAAATCTTTTTCGCGGAGTATGGAAACCAAAGTGATTTGAAAATCTACTTTGTAAAATACAAGAACCAAGCTGGCTGGCGCAACAAGTCCAAACAGCATCTGTTGTATTGATTCTGTGGTCGACTCGGCTTAATCCCGCTCTCTGCCCAACGCTTCCAACCGATCCAATATTGAAGTGGACACGGCTTCTGTGGTGAAGGGGTTTTGAAAGGTGCAGCGCAACCATGTTTCTCCGCCAAATTCGGTTTTCACGATGTAATGCGGCCCCCGTTCTACCATCCGTTTTCGCAACAGGGCATTGTCCCATTGGGTTGATCTGAAGCATACAATGTTCGATTCCGGTGAAGCAAAGAGTTCCCAGCCTTCTCGGCTTTCGACACTTGCGGCAAATGCCTGCGCGTTGCCTACCAATTGATCTACCAAACTCTCCCAAAGCTCAGCGCCGTGCTGTTCCCAAATGCCATAGACAGCAACGCTCAACATCCGTTTCGTGCACTCAAACGTCCGCTTGCTCAGGTTCCACCATTCGTCTTGCTCCCCCTGCTCATAGAGGTAGTCTGCATCCTGTGAAAACGCGGAGTATGCGTCTTTGGAGCGGCGGTAAAACAACCCCGTGCACAGGGCTGGAATGCCCAACATTTTATGAAAGTCCATCGCCACGGAATCCGCACGATGCAGGCCTTCCAATGGCGTTCGATGTTGCTTGGAGAAAATCTGTGCGGCACCGTGTGCGCCATCCACGTGAAACCAGAGTCCTTTGGAATTTGCAAAATCTGCCAACGCATTGAGGTCATCAAAAGCACCTGACGACGTGGTGCATGCGCTGCCCACAACACTCAAGACTCTCAGCCCTTTGGCTTGAGCTTCGGCAAACGCCGTTGCCAATGCCTCCGGTCGAATGCGATGCGACGCGTCCACTGGAACATGAATCGTTCCCTCTTCTCCCCAGCCCATGACACGAACCGCTCGGTCCACACAATAATGCGCTTGTTCACTCACGAGCACCGCATACTTTTCGGTAGTCCCTTCGCGCCATTCATCGCGCTGTGATTGACACTGCCTCGCCGCTAATAACGCGGTGAGGTTGGCCAATGTTCCTCCGTGGCACAGTATGCCCGAAGCATCGTCTCCCAATCCCATAAACTGCGCAATGGATCGCATCACAGCTTCTTCCATGGGTGAGCTCGCTGGGCCCATTTCGTCAATGGCCATGCCGTTATTCAACAACGCAGTCGCAGCTGTGATCCACGCCAGTTCTGGCAAAGGAACAGCAACCTGGTGCCCTGCATACCGGGGGTCGTGCAAGTGATTGGAACGTTCCAAAACCCGCGAAAGCAAATCCCCTCGAACCAGCCCGTTCTGCGCATCCGAACCCTCCAGCATTTCTTGGCGCCACATTGCCAAACGCGTGTTTGGGTCCTTGGATGGAAGGACATAATCCAACCCTTGAGACTGGGATATTTTCAAATACTCCGTGAGGGTTTCAAGCATATGATGACAGCCTTTTTGGAAGCGCTCAAGCCCATAATGATGCGACCAATGGGAGGGATTCGTCGGCTTTTCAAACGGTTTCATGTTCGAAAGTTCGTGCGAATCCTGCGGAGTTCAGCCTTTTTTCCTTTTCTTGCAACTGAAATTCTAGAAACACAACACATTACCATGAAGAAACTCATGTTCACACTGGCGCTGAGCGCGTTGGTCACAATGGGCACTCAGGCCCAAAAGCAAATGGGGGATGAGCACAACATCGAGGTGAGCTTTACACCGTTCGGTGGAAACCCAATCGATGGTTCAACCATCAAATACCGAAACTTTCTGGAGGACAACCGTGCCTTTCGTTTGTCACTGGCCATTTCCAATTCAAGCGATGTTCATGCTTGGTACCAAGACGGTGAAATCAACACCGCAGATCCCGTAAGCCCACAGTTGAACATCAACACGAAGTCTTCCTCCATCGGCATCGCGCCAGGTTATGAGATGCACTTCGATGGCATGGACAACCTTTCTCCATACATCGCATTTGAGTTGCCGATTACCATTGGCAATCGATCGGACGAGATGGAATTCTGGGGGCCACAGGACATCAACGACGCAGGCCAGCCTGACCAATACGTTGTTTGGAACCTTGGAAACGAGCAGGGTTTCACGCAAGTGGGCTTCAATATTTTGTTCGGAGCTGACTATTACTTCTCTGATGGTATCTACCTCGGTTTCGAAGCAGGTCTCGGTTTCGGAAGAACATCCTTCGGAAATCACAGCATCACAACCGACAACTTGACTGCATTCAACATGTACTTCAACAATGCATTCTCAACTGAGGGTGCGGGGGCAGAGTTGATGGGTGAGTTTGTTGGAGAGTTGCCATTCAGTGCATTGGACGGTGTGATCTACAACGAGTACTATCCTGACGGATCCGGTTCAGACGACATTTACTACAGCTGGCCAAACCACATCAGCAATACCACCATTGGAAATGTTTTCCAAGGTGCCTTGCGTGTTGGCTTCTTGTTTGACTAAGCTCAAGCAACACAACGCATTTGAAAAGCGGCTCCACAGAGGAGCCGCTTTTTTTATGCTTAAATTCGGCTTGACTCAATCAAAATGATGCACGTGACTATTGAATTCGGCGGCCAAGTTTTCAACCCATCTGGGGCATCCGAAGTGGATTTGAGTATTCCCATTGCAGAACATGGAGGCGCGAGTGCGTGGTATGTCGACCACATGCGCGTGGAAGTTGTCAGAAGCAATGGATTCCTGGGATCCGTCGCAGAAGGTGGAGCGGTGAATTTTCGAAATGTCACTTTCAATCCGCACGGAAATGGAACCCACACGGAGTGTTTGGGCCACATCTCCCCGGAGGCTCACTCCGTCAATGAGGTGCTGATCCCCACGATCATGCCTTGCTTGCTGATCACGGTAACGCCTGAGAAAATCGACGGGGACGCTATCATCTCACGCAATCAATTGCAAACGAGATGCGGAGTCCATTGGGATTCCAAAAAAAACCTACCTCCTGCCATCATCGTGCGCACACATCCCAATCACACGACCAAAAGGTCCCGCAATTGGTCCAATTCCAATCCAGCTTATTTCGAAGCTGCCGCAGCTTCCTGGCTCGCTGAGAAAGGCGTTGACCATTGGCTAATCGATCTGCCTTCAGTAGATCGTGAATCGGATGGAGGCGTTTTAGCAGCCCATCACGCTTATTGGAACTATCCAGACAACCCAAGGCATGGTTCGACGATTACAGAGTTTGTATACGCCCCTGACACCCTCGAGGATGGTCGACACCTGTTGAACCTTCAAACCGCACCCTTTGATTTGGACGCAACGCCCAGTCGTCCCATCATAATCCCCTGTTCTCAATGAATCGAATCTCACTCCTTCTGGTAACTGCCACCGTTTTTGGTTTGATCAGCTGTACCAGCACGTCTGAAACGGCAAAACTCGCTCAAGGCCCTGTATTATTGGCGGTGAACCCTGTTCGAGCGGATGTAAATGTGGATACAACCAAAAGCCTGCTGGGAACCTCAAGCACCACACACATTTTGGGGTTTATTCGCTTCGGTGACCATGAATTTGCCGATTACCCCGGGATTTCATTCGGCATTGGTGGAGCCACCCGAGAAAAGCGTGCGGCAATTTACAAGGCCCTGGAAGGAACTGAATCCGATGTATTGATCAATCCCAAATTCATCGTTCGAGAAAAACGTGCATTCATATTTCGAAAAACAACGGTTCAAGTTGCTGGGTTCGGTGGAAAATTTGAATTCGAATGACATTAAACTACTCCTTCTCCATTCTCGTCTTTCTGATCCCCATTGCCTGTATAGGGCAACAATTCGATCGCGCACTGATGGAGGAGAGCGATAAACGCAATGAAAGGTCAATGGATTTTTCATTGCTGAATCGCACAGAGAATACGCATTGGGCGGTGGAACTCAGTTGGGGGTTGAACAACTGGAATCCAACCGGGGAATCCAGCAGTGGATCCTTCGTTCGTAACGCGCTGGAAAGCATGCACACTTCACTTTCAAGCAATGAATTGAATTACGCCTTGTCGGATATGAATAACCAAGGTATCCTCTCCTCAATCAACTATTACTACGATAACGCAGTCTATCTCAAACCACGCATTCTGCGTGTGCGGTATCGGCCTGATGGATTTGATCAAGTCGATGTCAGCCTGGGAGTTGGACGAACGCCTGCTTTTTTCTATGCTATGGCTACGGAAACGAGCTCCGGAAACACCATTGGGCTGAACCAAACAGAAGTGATTGCCGGCAACTATGTCGATCAGTATTTTTACTTCCGCGAATTATTTGAAAATTGGTTCATTGAGCAACCCACCGTTCAGGCGGCGTGGACGCCGTTAATTTTGGAACTTGGGGCTGGTTTCCAAGCCACTAATCTTGTCCGCTTTCAGGGCGCATTGGGGATTATTTCGGGTGGCGTCAATGGGGCAAATGACTGGAAAAGCCAGGTTTCTGATGAAGACATCCCCTCCAGTATTTCTGAATTTCAGAGCGTGGCTATCGCTCAATCACTGATTTTAGGCAGCACGCTTGCATTAGGAGCCGTCACGGTCGGTATAGACTACCGAATGCACTTCTTTTTAAGTGAAACCGCCTCCTTCGTAGAAAGTGGGGCCTCAGCCCTATCACTTCCTTCTTTTGCGTCATTGAACTTGGGATACGCCTGGTAGCTGAATCAACTAAAAACAAAAAAGCCCCGCATGAGCGGGGCTTTTCCTTGTTTGATTGTTCAGTCCTTATCAATTGACGTCCCACCACATTTTCGAAGTGATTTCGTCTGAACCGCCCGTCGCAGCTGACCATGAATCATTGTTCAATGTTTGCTCGTCCAACGGATAAGTGAATCGATTAGGAACGCTTCCATCGCCTTGCAAGTGACCATCCGCGCAAGGCACGAGCACGCCAAAGTCTAGCCGGCGGTACTCTGCCCATCCTTCATAACCCTGCATGTACAAAGCAATCCACTTCTGGCGTCCGATTCGCTCATTCCAAGCACCTTCTGCTGTGCCATAAGCCACAGCTTCTTGTGCGAGGTAATCTGCAATCGCAGCGTCGTCAGCAATGCCCCAATAATTCATGCTCAAGGAAATCGCTGCGTTGTAATGCTCCTCAGCAGACAAGATGCTCGTCCATCCCCGCTCAGCAGCTTCCGCCGCCAAGAAGTGTGTTTGAGCTGCATCGAAGTAAATCCCCGCCAAGTCGCCCGCTAGGATAGCTGAGCCGCGCTGGGAGACGTCATCGTCAGGCGTCAATGCCGCATTGGCTTCATCCAACCCATATACCTCACCGGCATACTCTCCAGAAGAAACGGCCGGTGCATAGTAAACACCTACCCGCGGGTCACCCAGAGATCCTAACAAATCAACCATGGTATTCGAAGCCGCAAAATCATTTCGCGTCTTCGCGTCTTCATTGATGGGGTTATTGTTTGGAGCACCCCCGAGGTAATTGAACAATGCGTTGTCCTCGTTTCCTGCGATGATCATTCCAGAACCCAATGCCGCTTCTGCTGCACTTTGCGCTGCAGATCCATTGACATCAGCCATTCGCATGGCAACTCGCAACTTCAAGGAGTTCGCGAACTTCATCCATTGATCCATATTGCCACCATAGACCTGGTCTCCTTGCGGTCCAGAACCAGAGGTCATTGATGCCATCGCATCGTCCAACAGGGTCAAAAGACCTGTATAAACATCCGCTTGACTGTCGTAAGCGGGTGCGGTGTCATCCCCACCTTGAAGCGCAGCAGACATTGGAATATCACCAAATGCATCGGTCAAGTGCTGGAAGGTCCATGCTTGTAAAATTTTGGCGACGGCAATCTGATTGCCATTGTCACCATATCCTACATAATCTGCAGCATTATCACCCGAATTCAAATCAATGATCGTTTGTAGATCCTGAAGCGGTCCTGCATAGAATGAGGCCCAAGCTCCATTGGCAGTCGTCTCACGGTACTGATAACGGCTCTCATTGGAGTACTGATTTGAACTCCAGTATTGCGCCGTTTGCATCGCTCGCCGACTGCCCCAGAAGGAATCATAGACACGATCCATGATGGATTTCTGTGCATTCGTCAATAAGAATCCAGGTGAAACCGATGTTGGTTCGTTGGGATTGGTATTGATTTCCTCGAAGTCCTTTTGGCACCCCGTGAAGGCTAAGGCTCCAATCAAGCCCACCAGGAAGAAAATTTGCTTATTCATTTTCATGATTTTTTAAAGGTGGACAATCAGAGGTTAAACTTCAAGTTGAAACCGATGGTACGCTCAGCAGGAAGCTGGCCACCTTCGAAACCTTGAACATTGGAAGCCGACGTGGCTACCTCTGGATCAATGTGTGGTACATTCTTATGCAAGATTGCAAGGTTGCGGCCATAAACACCAATGCTGATGTTGCTAAATGGCAAACCGCTCGTCATGCTTTCAGGCAAGTTGTAGTCCAGGCGCATCTCGCGAAGTTTGACAAAACTCGCATCGTACTGGTCCGCAGCGTGGATGATATAACCCTGGTTGTAGAAGAAGTGAGACTGTGCACCAATCGTAGTGGTATTCTCGTTTCCTGTGGAAATCCAGTCGCCATCCGAGTTTTGCTCAGCGACCATTCCTTCAACAACAACTCCATTCTCACGAATGCCGTCTTCTGCTGTCTCTGCCAACGTTCCTGAGTATTTGCCCCATTGGTTGGAATAGCTGTGGACAGAACCTCCTTTCTGGAAGTCCACCAGTGCGCTGAACGAGACGTTCTTGTAAGCGAGGTCGGTGTACACACCACCTGTGAAGTCCGCTAGGATGTCTCCAATTGGAACCACCTCGTCTGTGCTCAGGTAGTAACCATCGCCATCCACAAGTTTGTTTCCATCGTCGTCGTACAAGAAATCATATCCGTAGAACGTGCCGAGCGGCTGGCCTGGACGAGCCTCCAATGTCACTCCGAAGAGTGATGTATATCGGATGTTCTCAATTCCATCCGCCAATTCCAACAGTTCGTTTTCATTCTTGGCGAAGTTCACACCGATATCCCATCGGAAGTCTTCGGTCTGAACAGGCGTCCCTGCAATCGCCAACTCAATTCCTCTGTTCTGGGTCTTACCCGCGTTTAATACTGTGCTGGTATAACCAGACGCAGCAGAAACAGGAACATTAAAGATCAAGTCTTCTGTGATGTTGCTGTAGTAGGTCGCATCAATTCTCAATCGATCCAAGAAGAAGCTCAACTCTGTTCCAACCTCCAAACTTGTGGTCTTCTCTGGCCGCAAATTGGGGTTGTTCTGAGAATTCGGTACGGTTGCAGAACCGCCACTGCCAAAGTTTGGATTCACACCATAGGTCAATCCCGTTTGGTAAGGACCCGTGTCGTTGCCCACTTGGGCCCATCCCAGACGCAGCTTACCAAAGCTCAATGCATCAATGTCCGCTAGCTCGCTGAATACATAGCTCGCAGTTGCAGATGGGTAGAAGTAGCTGTTATTCGCCTCAGGGAGCGTTGAACTCCAGTCATTTCGGCCCGTTACATCAATGAACAATGTGTTTTGGTATCCAAAACTAGCAGAAGCCAAGACTGAATTGATCACCTTGCTTTCCTCATAGTCGCTGATTTGATAGCCGTCGCCACCGTTTTCAATGGTATATAAGCCCGGAGTATTCAATCCGCCGAGGGTATAGGCACCCAAGCGATTGAAGTTACGGATTCGTCGGTTGACTCCGACAAAACCAACAACGCTCAAGTCAGAATTGATTTCCTTGTTGAAGTTCAAGTAACCGTCGAGGTTGGTTTCTTGCAACTGACGCGTGTACTCACTGTATGAAGACTCTCGAACGCCCCCGACAGCAATGCGCTCTTGACGTCGGTCCGTGTAGAAGTCGGTCAATGCACGTCCCATGAAACTTAAATTGTCATTGATCTTGTAGTTCAATGTCATGTTTCCGAAGACACGGTCACGCTGATCGTCTTGTACGTTTTTGTAGCGCTCCCAAAACGGGTTGTCCCAGTAGTGGGGGGTCGGGTCTGTTACGCTGTTTCGATTCCAAGTGCGTTGTGAACCGTCAGCGTTTTCATAATTACGCATGCGATCCATGCTCAATTGACGCTGTCCCCACTGGGTAAACTGGCTCATCACTGATTCGCCATAACCTGTCAGTGGTCGGCCTTGGCCCACGCTTTGAACATAGTTCATATTGACGCTTGCTGAGAGCTTATCACTGATATCAGAAGAGCCCGCAAAAGACAATGTGTTCCGATCCAATGATGAATTCTCATATACACCCGTCTGCTTGTGGTTCGTGTAGCTCATTCGGAATGAGCTCGTTTCGCTCGCGCCGGTTATTGCAAAGTTGTTGCTGTACGTGACACCCGTTTGGAAGAATTCCGAAACATCACTATCGGTAGCAGACCAAGGACGTGCTTCGCCAAAATCAGCATCTTCTTCGTACCAACTGTCCCAGTGGCGCACCATGGTTCCGTCCAAAGCTGGACCCCACGACCCATCATATCCATAATCTGGAATCGGAGTCTCGCCCAAGCTGTCAACCATATTTTGATTGATCCAATCTGTTCCAGCACCACCTCCATAAGAGTTCTGGTAGTCAGGCAAGATGAACACATCGTTGAAAGCCACTGTGCTGCTTACAGACACACCCAAGCCTTTCTTCCCAGATGCTCGGTGCCCTTTACCCGTCTTCGTTGTAATAACAATGGCACCATTGGATGCTCGAGAACCATACAATGCAGCAGCGGCAGGACCTTTCAGTACTGTTACTGACTCAATGTCATCTGGGTTCATATCCTGCATTGCATTTCCATAATCATAACCCCCAACCGAACGTTGTTGGTTACCGCTCGAGTAGTCTGCATTGTCCATGGGAACACCGTCTACAACAAACAACGGTTGGTTGTCGCCCGTAATGGAGCTCGCACCCCGAAGAATGATCTTCGAAGAGCTTCCGATCGCGGTCCCTGACGTGACTTGCACGCCGGCAATTTTACCCGTCATGGACTTGACAACATTCTCAGATCTCGCTTCGGTAAACGCATCGTTTCCAAGCTCTTGAACCGAGTACCCCAGGGCTTTCTTTTCCCGCGAAACGCCGAGTGCCGTGACGACTACCTCGTCCAAGTCAACACCTGCCGTTAAGGCTACATTCACAGATGCCTGGCCTCCGATTTCGATTGTTTCACTGTCGTATCCAATGAAGGTGAATACCAATTTGTCCGACGCGGCATTGGCCGATATGGAGTAGGCGCCGTCTGCTCCTGTAAAGACGCCACTGCCGGAGCCTGATACAACAACAGCCACACCTGGCAGCGCCTCACCGGAGGCTCGATCGGTGACCTTTCCGGTCACCTTTCCTTGTGACCAAGCTGTTCCTGCGAACAGCACGGTCAACATCAGAAGAATACTTGCTCTCATGTATAACGTTTTTTTATTGAACTTAAAATCACTGGTAACCAATCGTTTCGGCACCCTAAGGCGTGTAAGGTGCAAAAAATTGCAAAAAACTGACACAAGATCTAATGAAACTTATCCTTTTCAGCGGTTGATAACCTTCAATATCGTGTAAAAAAGACACGGAATGTTGCGCCAACAGCGGGTTCCGAGGAAACCTCAATGCTGCCGTCTAATTGGTCAACAATGGACTTGGTAATGGTCAACCCCAACCCTGTACCACTCTTTTTAGATGTAAAACGCGGTTCAAAAACCTTTTTGAGGCGCTCCTCCGTAATCCCTTCTCCATTGTCTTGAACCACAACCTCCAATCCCGATGAGGACTGATTCAAGGCAAGTGAAATACGCGGATTCTCCTCTTCGCTCACTGCATCCACTGCATTCGATATGAGATTATTAAAGACCCGCAACAAATGCGATCGCGTTGCTTGGATTTCATGCTCGCCGTCAAGTCCCTCGAAGGTCCAAGTAATATTTGCGTTGCTCAAACGATACATGGCCGCTGACTCGCGTACAACCGCGCATACATCCACCCGCTCCAACGCATCCATACCAATCGCTGCCAAGGCCGAAAAATCTTGAGCAATTTCTGCAAGCACGTCTATTTGCTGAACAACAACCTCACAATGCCTTTTCAAACGTTCTCCGAAATCCTGCTTTTCATCATTCCACGCCCGCTCCAATTGTTGCGCTCCTAGCTTGATTGGGGTCAGGGGGTTTTTAATTTCATGCGCCACCTGCATCGCCATCATACGCCATGCGCCTTCCCGTTCCCGTTTGGCGAGCGCTTCCACTGCTTCGTGCAACTGCTCCAGCAGCGTGTTGTACTCCGCTACGAGTTCACCAATTGCGTCTTGACGGTGGTACGCGATGGGCGATTGTTTGCTGCCAGGATTCAGTTCCCGCATGCGGTCACTGATCATCCTTAAGTTCCGAACAAGCCCACTGGAAAGCAGCGCAGCAATCAAGGCGGCGCCGATGAGCAATACAACGTAGAGCGGCGCCAATTGGCTCCAAAACGCTCTAAAATCTCCTTCTTCCAACGTCCTCTTTTCGTAACGCACCCCAGCAATTCCAATGGTGTTGGCCCTGCCATCCTCCACATTCCAGTAAACATTGATGTAAGGTCCGAAATCCATCCCTTTCACACGGTCCGACGCACCCTCCAACGCACCCAACAGGTCCTGATTCAATTGAATGGCTGCACCATCGCCTTGCATCAAAGTTGATTGTGTCAAAAGAGACCCGCTCGGATCATAGAGCGCAATGTCCATTCCGTGAACATCCGCCAATTCACAAATTCGATCCGAAAATATCCGCGGAATCTCAGCTGTTGTCAGGGAATAAGGAAGTCTGTTCAGTGTGTACTCTAAGCTGCGTTGCACCGATGACTCCTTCCGGGTCAGGCGTTGCGCATTGTACGCCTCTTCTTGGTTGTTGGCAAATTGCCAAGCAACGAACATCGTGCCGGTCAACGATAAAACGATGACCAACAACATGGAAAGCAATATGCGGGTTTGAAATCCCATGAGCCGAATCTACATCGACTCCACGAAAAGCAAAGGTTGTGCCAACGATTCTTTACGAATCAAGCGCCTCTGACCCTGCAACAATCTCGAGGATCTCCGTAGTGATGGCCGCCTGACGTGCTTTGTTGTATGAAATCCGCAGATCCCGCAACAACTCCCCGGCATTTTCCGTGGCTTGGTGCATCGCGGTCATTCGGGCGCCATGCTCGGAGGCGTGGCTGTCGAGCAAGCCTTTGTATAGCTGCACCTTCAAAGAATTCGGAATGATCCGTTCTACAATCTCAGCTTGAGACGGCTCAAAAATGTAATCCGTATCGGAATCTGGTGCAGCATCCGTGGCCTCTTCCGACGCCTCCAAAGGCAGGTAATTCTCTACCGTCGCGACCTGGACAGCAGCATTGACGAAGCGGTTGTAAACAATCTTGACTTCGTCGTACTGGCCCCCTTCAAATTGAGCCATGATGTGCTCGGCTACGATTTGCGCCCGGGCAAAATTCAGATCGTCAAAAATCTGCCAAGCATCTTCCTCAAATCCCACTGGATTGAGTTCGGGAAGCTTCTTGTACGCGTCATTGGCCTTTTT
>CAXDQP010000032.1:0-12335 GCA_963991335.1 uncultured Flavobacteriales bacterium | reverse complement strand
ATCCACACTCGTCCAATCGCCTGAATAAGTGTCATCGGTGGTGAGGTCGATTGGCGCGTCGGCCGAGCAAACAAATGCGGGAGCGGATATGCCCAATTCCACTGGCTCGGCCACAGACAGTTCAAAGGCATCGCTGACCATTGGACATCCATTGTTCGATCCCCCTAAGGTGTAAGTTCCTGCATCTGAGGCAGCGACGGGAGCGAGTGTCAATTCTTCGGCATCGATTTCGGAGCCGTCCGGCAATGTCCATGTCCAAAGTGCGCCTGGAAATGCCTGATCCGGACTGAGTGTCCAATCGCTTCCAGCACAAGCAGATTCGGTGGGGGAGTCAAAACCGACAATGACGGTTTCATTGACAACCACATTGAACGTTGCTGCCTCGGAAGCACAGTCATTCGAGGTCACCACCAGGGAGTACAATCCCGCATCACTCAAATTTGCGCCACTCCAGTTGACAACGCTATCGGTTGCGAGTACATTTCCATCTACATCCAGCCAATTCCATTCATCTGCTTCGGTCAAGGCGACCCAGTTCCAAGCGTCACCCTCGCATAAATCGGGTATGGCCATGACGGAAGGTGTGCCGGGTTGCTCGTTGATGACCAGCGCTAAGGTGTCGGGTAGTATTTCACATCCGTTGACGATACCAGACACGATGTACAAACCGGTGTCGGCCATGGTGATTGGCCCAAAGGAGATGGCGTCTCCTGAATCAGTGAATCCATTGGGGCCTTGCCAATCATAAGTCGCTCCAAGAATAGGGTTGCAATACAGTTCCGCCAATTCGCCCTCGCAGAGGTTGTCGTCGGTGTCGAAGGTTTCGTGCTCAATTAGCGTAAACGCACTGAAAAAGCCGCACCGCGTGCCGCTTGCGGCGCCACCGTTGATAATCCCAAGGTGAAATTTAGAAGATGAATTTTCAATCCGTGAAGCCCCTCCCGTTGGAATGAATCCTGTGGCGGTGATGTTGGCATATTTCCATGCACCCGCCGTTCCTGGGACATCTGAAAACACGCCCGTGCCCACGTTTGCAGCAGAGCCGTTCAGGAGGAAATCGCCTTCACCGCCCGAAGGGACAATAATTTTCATCCCAAAAAATTCTGAAGTAGAGCGCACAAACGCCACTTCATTCGATCCGGTGCATGAGATAGGGGGAAGGATGGCTTGCCCCACTTCGCAGCCAAAACCCGTTAGATGCAATGCAATGACAGGCGCGCTCGTCTCGTAATAGCCCGTGGTGCCGGTTAGGTTGTGGCTGAAGGTCTCGCCTGTGTTCAAGGTGAGTCCAGTCACCAAGTTTCCATTGACGGTCACGCTCGTACCGTCCTCAGTGGCCACGAGGTATACCTTGTCTGGACCGCTGAGGTTGCCTTTGACAGCGATGTGTTCGTCTCCTGCGAGGGAAGCAGGGATGATTTGGTCGCCCATCATGTCCCAGCATGCTCCATTGAGCACAGAATCGTCGCTTACGGTCACCGCGATGGGGTGGTTGCTCGTGATCAGTGTGCCCGAAGGGTGTCCAGGACCGTTGGTTGCGCTTGCCCGCATCCCATAAGTTTCGCCCGCATTCAGGGTGAAGCTAAAGGCAACGCCAGCGGGATGCCCGTTGAGATTCTCCGTGGGTACCACCGTTACCTCGGTTCCATCTGAGGTCGCGATTACGTCGATGCCGGCGGTGGATTGCGTGAAGTTATTTGTCAGATTGGTCTGAAAGGGTACGTAAAATTGGGTGCCCAGAGAGGCACCTCCTTTGAGTGTGAAGATATCCGTGTTCTCCGGGTGATTCACTTCGTAGTAGACGGTGATCGGAGCACTGGAAACAATGCGCAATCCCCTTGCTAAGACTTGATTGCTTGGCTTGTTTTCGATGATCCCAAGCCATGCGGTCAAGTCCAAAGTGGCAGCACCACTGGCGGGGATCGAAAGGTTCTGAACAGGAAATCCAGGATTTGCCGGTTGATCAACGGTAACCTCAGCGGCTTCGTCCAACGCAGAAAACCGCAATAAGATCGGAGCGTCCCCGTGGTCGGCCCAAATCTCTGGAGCGACGAACCAAAATTCAGTGTCCAATTGGGCCGAAGCCCCAGAAGGGAAAACCAAAATCCACAATGCGAGTATCAACGAACACAAAACCTTGCGGGCAATGTGCTGCAATTGATTCCGATTGGAGTTAGGTGCAGTCTTTGGTCTGCTGAATAAAACGATGGGATTCAACGATGTGGGGGATACTGATGCTTCCAAGAAACGCGAAAAACCAACCGACGGTTGCTTGGAATGAATGGGCTTCATTGAACCCGAACAAATATACACCTCCAATGATGATTGCCCAAGCGCCTGCGTGGAATGGCGCGGCCTTGATCCAAAGCTGTTGATTGCTCATTTTTAGACCATTCTTGAGGTGTGACCAACCTGCCATGCTGTGCTGTCCAACAAAGAAAATCATGAATGCCATGAGCACGGGTATAAATGGAGTGGTGGCTAACATCAAAAGACTCCAAACCCATGGGGTTTTTTGTGCATGAATGGCAAAGGCTAGGGCCAATAACCATCCTACAATGGTGGAAATCTCGATCCAATTGGAAGCGCCTAATGTTCGACTCAAAGCAACCTCAGAGACGCCAATCGGCAGCAAGATGGATTGCACCTCGTCCAGGTGCCAGCCCAAGATCGTGCCCAACACAAATAGCCCCCAAATCATTCCACCTCTTTTCACGCTCCAAAGTTCAAAATCAGCTTGTCCGAAATGCCAAGCGCTGAGCAAAAGAAAGCCGATGAGCGTGAAGGTTGGCATCAACACCCAACCCATCAATACCAATCCAATCGCTGCAAGGTATTTCGCTATGTATATCAATGGAGTTGTGGGCTTAGTCCGATCACTGTGAGTCAATACGTCCAGCGCGCCGTGAGGAATGCCAACCAGAATGAGTCCGATGGTTGCCATTCCACCACTGATCCACCAAGCCAAACTCGGTGCAAAATAAAATGCAGCGGATGTGGCTAAGGAGAATAGAAAAAGGGCGGCCGCATAGCGGTTGGCTTTGGGCTCTGTCATCGCACCAACGTCAAACTTCCCGTCAGTTCGATGGCACCTTCTTCGGTGTAGGTCACTGATCCATTTTCTGTCAAAATGGTAAGATCTCCCTCTGACCGATTGATTCGAAGGACGAAGTAATAGGTTCCGTCCACGGCCTCATCGGGGGTTGGTTGCCAGCCGGCTGAATTTCCAAAATCAGCGGATTGGAAGACAACTTGGCCCCAGCGATTGTATATGGCGCAGGTGCTGTTGGGGAAGTAAGACAAATCGGGCAGCTCGAACCGCTCATTCAAACCATCCAGGTTCGGTGAGAAGATGTTCGGAATCACCAAATCGCAAAGCACAGTTTCTACCTCAAAAGTCCCATTGGCTTCCAAGTTGCAGGGTGCTCCGGTTGTCATATACACCGCATAGGTGCCATCGGTGGTGGCCGTTATTGCGGGACCTTCTCCGTAGGAAGTAACATTGCCTTCTGGGTCAACGAAATCCCATGAAACCGTATAAGCCCCGTCGTATTGGGGCAAATTGAGCAATGGATCCATATCGGGACATCGCTCCACGAGCAAGGCTCCAAACGACTCAACGATGTCTTCTGGCAATGGAATCACCGTTAACTCACCTGTGACCATGGATGAGGGACAATTCTCGAATAACGTATACGCTTCGTAGCTGCCATTTGCTTGCAGAGGCGCCTCTTCCATGGTCAACGAGTTTCCTGAAAAGCTTCCCCAATAGGGGTGGAACCATTCGAGCGTTCCTTCGCCGTCGGTGGCTCCCCAGATTTCCCAAGGCGTTCCTTCGCAAATTTCCTCAAAGCCATTGATTGTTGGCGGAAGTGGCGTTGGGATTACTTCCAACCAGAAGGAGTCAGGGACCATTGGACACCCGCCAATACTGCCGTTGATGGTGTACCAACCCGATTCATCGGGATTGGCATTGAACACGCTGAATTCAGCTTCATTGGAACCGAATCCGTTGGCTGCACTCCAATTCCATTCTACAAATTCGGGTCCCACTGCCAGGGCTTCAGTGGCGTCTCCTTCACAGATTTGAATAAATTCGACCGGTTGGTTGTTTCCATCCAAAATTTCGAGCAATCCTGGTGGAACAATACTGAACGGAAAGTCGAGAGGTTCTGACACACAGCCGTCAAGCGAGGCGACGACGGAGTAATTTTGTTCATCGTTCCAATTGGCTTCCGCAATGATCCACGGATTCCCTTCTCCTAAGACGCTGCCATTCCCATTGTACCAGGTGAATGTGGCGTCTGATGCATTTGAAGAAGCCGTGAAATTGGCTTCGTTCTCGAGGCATACATCTGGCGCGAAAACATCCAGAACAACAGGGTTTTCCAAGACTTCAATCCAGATGGAATCAGGGGTGAGTGGACAGCTGTTTTCTTCCCCGCTTAATGTATACCAGCCTGAATTTTCCGGAAGCAAATTGGTTAGTTGCACACCGGATAGATTGCCGAGTGATGAATTTCCGGGGCCAGTCCACGCATAATTGGCCCCAGCATTGAAAGTGGTTTCCAGCGTTAAGGAACTGCCGGCACAAATGGAGGGTGGAATCGAATTGATTTGCGCTGCCGCCTGGGCGATGATTTCCACGTTGAAAAAATCAGGTTCGGAATGGCATCCGTGATCGGTTAGTGTAAGGCTGTACTGACCAGAATCAGAAGCCTGCGTGGTTTCGATCTGCAAGTTGAAATTCCCGATCAGGTCGCCATCGGGTCCACTCCAATCGTAGAATACAGCTCCCGCGCTGTCCGTTGACAACCAGAGTGGCTCTCCTTCGCAAAGCACAGGAGTGCCGGAGATTTCCGGAGCATCGGGAATGGCATAGACGAGCAGGTACATCGAATCACTTTCAATGGGGCAGGAACCAACATAGCCGGAAACAAAGTATTCTCCCGCATCGTCAAATGACGCGTTGCCGAGCTCGATGCTATTGCCTTGACCTACAAACCCATTGGGCCCTGTCCAATCATATGTTGCATCATTCAAAATATTGGAATTCAATGTGACAGGGTCTCCGTCACAAATGGTGTTATCCTCCAATTGAATCGCATAGGCCTGTTGGCCATAATTGCTGAAATAACCGTACCGGGTGCCTGAACTCGCTCCTCCATTGATGATTCCGAGGTGGAATTCCGAAGTTGAATTTGACAAGCGTGAGGCTTGAAGTTGAGGCACAAAAGAGGTGGCTGTGATGTTGGCGTATTTCCATTCCCCAGCTGTTCCAGGTACATTGTAAAAGTCTGACGCCTCAACGAGGTTGGGATTGCCGTTGAATTCAAAGTCATCTTCTCCTCCCGCAGGCACTAAAATTTTTAATCCCATGAATTCGTTGGTGGACCTGACGAATGCCACTTCTTGTGATCCCGTGCAAATAATGGAAGGGAGCAGGGCTCCACCAATTTCGCATCCAAACCCCGTCATGTGCAAGGCGTAGACCGGTGCGCTGGCCTCGTAATAAGCGGCATTGGCACTCAATGTATGGGTATAAATGGAGGAAAGGGTCGTAAGCGTGCTCACGACGGTTCCATTCACGGAAATGGTCGTATTGGGCACGGTGGGGATGAAAAAGACTTTATCGGGTCCATTCAAGTTGCCTTTTACTGCTATGTATTCGGTGCCTACGATGGATACCGGGACTATTTGATCTCCCATAATATCTGCACATCCACCGTAAGGAGTTCCAGCCACGGAATCATCACTCATCGTGATGGCAATGGGTTTGTTGGAAGAAACGATGCTTCCATAGGGGTGTTGGCTGGCCGAAGTCGAAGAGGCTCGTCCGCTCCAAGTCTGACCTTCATTCAAAACAATGCTAAACGTAATATTCGGTGCGTGGCCTTGGATTGGTTTTTTCGGGGTGATTTGAATGACGGTATTGTCCTCGGTGGCCACGATATCGAAAGAGGAGGTCGACTGGGTGTAGCTGTTATTCAAGTAGTTCTGAAACGGCACAAAAAATTCCAATCCCAAGGCATTTCCCCCCTTGAGTGCAAAAATATCGGGGTTCAGATTGTTGGACGGATTCACCTCGTAATATGCTTGTATAGGAGAGGTCGATGTGATGTGGAGACCAAAATTCAGCACCGTATTGGCCGGTTTGTTTTCGATGATCGAGAGCCATGGAGCAAGATTCAATGAGGAAACACTGTTGGCGGCAATGTTGAGTGTTTGTGTCGGGAAGCCGTTGTTTGCCGGCTGTTGCACGGTTACAACCGCATCCTGATCAAATGTTGCAAAACGAAGCAGCGTGGGGCTATCGCCATGATTCGCCCAAACTTCTGGAGCGACGAACCAAAATTCGGTGTCGACTTGCGCCGAGGCCGAAACGAAGCTGAGCGAAACGCACATTAGCACAGCAAAGGCACTGAAAACGAAACAGATGAAGTGGTTCATTTTTGAATGATACTTTTGGCTTTGTCCACGATTTCGTTCACCACGCTAGGATCCAGCAGGGTTGAGGTATCCCCGAATTGGTCGAAATCGCCAGATGCAATTTTACGAAGAATGCGCCGCATGATTTTACCGGAACGTGTCTTGGGCAAGCCCGCTACAAATTGAATGCGATCGGGACGTGCAATTTTGCCAATCTCCACGATCACTTGCGCCTCTGCCGCTTTTGCCATTTCAATGGATTCGGATTCTGAAAGCACTTGCTCACAGATCACATAGGCATGAATGCCTTGTCCTTTGATTTCATGCTCATAACCGACCACAGCAGATTCGATTACTCCTGGGGTCTGATTGAGAGCGGATTCGATTTCGGCCGGTCCAATCCGATGCCCTGAAACATTGATTACGTCGTCTACTCGTCCAATGACACGGTACATGCCATTTTCATCTCGTTTGGCGCCATCACCGGTGAAGTAGCGTCCTGGGAAGGGTCGGAAATACGTATTTAAACAGCGCTCGTGGTCCCCATATGTTGTTCGAATCATGCTGGGCCAAGGCGAAGCAATGCAGAGCAGGCCTTCAATCCCATTGTCTTCGATGGTGTTTCCTTCTGGGTCAACCAAGATTGGATGTATGCCGGGCAGCGGATACCCTGCATGAGCAGGTTTTTGAGGACTCAAGTCTCCCAAGCCGCAGATCATGATGCCCCCCGTTTCGGTTTGCCACCAGGTATCTACAATCGGACATTTTGAACGCCCCACCTTTTCATGGTACCAATGCCAGGCTTCCTCATTGATGGGCTCGCCAACTGATCCGAGCACGCGCAATGAGCTCAAGTCGTAGCGTTCTACGTGTTCATCTCCGCATGCCATCAAGGCACGGATCGCTGTGGGGGCTGTATAGAATTGGGTCACCTTGTATTTTTCGCAAATTGCCCAATACCGTCCGGGATCTGGGAAGGTGGGTATGCCTTCAAACATGACGGTCGTGCCACCGTGCAGCAGCGGTCCATAGACGATGTAGGTGTGTCCTGTAATCCAGCCAATGTCAGCGGAACACCAGTACACATCGTCCGGTTGGCATTGGAATACATTCGCGAAAGAATAGCCAGCGTAGACGGTGTATCCTCCATGGGTGTGGACCACTCCTTTAGGCTTTCCGGTGGAGCCCGAAGTATAAAGGATGAAAAGCATGTCTTCAGCGTCCATGATTTCAGCCGGGCACGGAGAATGCGGATCGGTTCGGAGCATGGCGTCATTCCACCAAATATCCCGGGATGCATCCATGAAGCATGGATCGGAAGTGACTGCCTTTACAATCACATTCTGAACGGATTGATTTTCTTTCAGCGCCTCGTCTACGGTCGCTTTCAAAGGAATGGTTTTTGCTCCTCGTCTGCCAGCATTTGCCGTAAAGACAATCGCGGCTAGAGCGTAATAGAATAACTCCGATAAGGCCTGGACGCTGAACCCTGCGAAGACGACCGAATGCACGGCACCGATACGGGCGCATGCGAGCACGGCAATGGCCAATTCAGGAACCATGGGCATGTAGAGCACAACGCGATCTCCTTTTTTCACCCCCATGGACCGTATGGCATTGCCGAATTGGGAGACGGCTCGGTGCAATTCAGTATAGGTGAAGGTTTGTCCTTCTGAATTCGGATCGTTGGGTTCCCATTGCAGCGCAAGTTGATCACCCCGTTCTCGTAGATTTCGATCCAATGCGTTTTCGGTGATATTGATCTGCCCATCCGCGAACCAACGAGTAGAGGCATCCTCCATTTTGCCTGAATGAACTTCTTCGAAAGGTCGCTGCCAATCGAAGTGATTGGCAATCTCGGTCCAGAATTGCTCTGGGTCTTGCTTGCTTTTTTTCTGTGCTGAGCGGTAAGCTTCGAAAGATTCGATTTGCAATGGCATGGAAAGAGACTTTGTCCCGTAAGATATTCAATTGTTTTGTAACGAATTCAACTCGAATTGCGTAAGTGCGGGCAAAGCATTAATCATGGCCTATTTTTGGAACCCTTTTACTGGAGCAGAAGTGGAAAATCAATCCGTTATTTTGCGGCTTCCCGATTCCGGGTTGTTCGTGCGTGTAGAAGGACCAATCGTGGAACTGCTGAGTCAATTGCCTTTTGCGGACATCGATTCTGCCGTGCGCGAATGGCGTGAGCGCACTTGCCATGCAGATTCGGTTGTTCAAGATGCAAGCCACGTCTGGCATAAATTGTGCGATTGGGGGGTGATTCTGGATGAAGAAATCAAAGGGCAAACCTTGGACTTCAATTCGAAAGAATCGCTCACCATTAGCGGAGGAGTGCTTCGCTCTCGAATTGCTCGTTTTGTTGATTCGCAACAATTTTATGGAGACGAAGAAGTCTTCCATTTTGGGGCGTAATTTCGCCCATGCGGTATTTTTCCCTTCTCAAAATTGCATCCTATGGATGCCGGATTGGATTGATCTTGGCTTTGGCTTCCTGCGAAGGCAACACCCGATACGAAATGCGTCTTCTCAATGAGACCACTGGAGGCATTCATACAGAGTACCGTGCCCTTCAGCTGTCTGAATTGGACACGGTTTTCTCCTTGGATTCTTTGCAGCCGGGTGAAATCCTCTTGATTCACTCTTCCGACTGGTTGGGTGGCCGCTCAAATCCCGCAGAGCCCTCCGCAGTATTGGATTCTATCGCTATTTTTAGTGCGCAAGGGGATCAAAGTCAACACCCTTGGCGGGCTATTGAAACTTGGACGGTCGAGAGCCACCACGATCGAAAAATCCCATCCCAATGGCGACACACTTATTTGCTGCGGGTCACGGATGACGATTTTTAAGGGTTCAGCGCCATTTGAGGTGCTTGATGGACCGACCTTCCTCTTGCAATTCTTTGATTGAATCTACTCCAATTCGGATGTGCTCATCCACGAAGTTGGCGGTGACTTTCGCATCGCTGCTGTCTGTTTTGACGCCTGATGGTGTCATGGGTTCGTCGCTCACCAACAACAACGCTCCGACGGAGAGACGGTTCGCAAAACCCACGGAAAAGAGGGTAGCGGTTTCCATATCGATGGCTTGAGCGCGCGTATCGCGCAGATAGGCTTTGAACGCATCATCATGTTCCCAGACTCTGCGGTTTGTCGTGTACACGGAACCGGTGTAATAATCACGGTTGTAGTCGCGCACGGTGGAAGAAATCGCGCGTTGCAGGGCGAAGCTGGGCAATGCTGGAACCTCGGGAGGGAAATAATCATTGGAAGTTCCTTCTCCACGAATTCCGGCAAGCGGTAGGATGAGGTCGCCTATTTTGTTTTTCTCTTTCAATGCACCGCATTTTCCCAAGAAAAGAACGGCCTTTGGATTGATGGCTGAAAGCAAATCCATCACAGTGGCCGCATTTGCACTTCCCATGCCAAAGTTGATCATGGTGATATCGCCTGTTGTAGCGCAGGGCATTGCCTTTCGTTCCCCGACGATTTCAATGGAGTGCCATTCTGCAAATTTCTCGAGGTAATTGGAGAAATTCGTCAGGAGCACAAAGGATCCAAATTGGTCCAGCTCCATTCCGGTATAACGGGGAAGCCAATTTGATACAATTTCATCTTTGGTTTGCATACGTGCAATGTAATGCACCTGCGCTGAACATAATTGCACTAAATTGTGCGATATGAAGCAATTGAAGCGTGAATTCGTGGTTGACGTGACTGCGGTTAGCGAATTGTCAGCAACGGATCAAGCGTTGTTGGAAGCCGCGCACAAGGCAGCGAAGTCGGCTTATGCTCCCTATTCAAAATTCCGAGTAGGGTCAGCGGTGCGTTTGGCTTCAGGCAAGATTGTGACCGGTTCGAACCAAGAAAACATGGCGTATCCCAGTGGCTTATGTGCAGAGCGCGTTGCGTTTTTTGTGGCGGGAGCACAGTTTCCGGAGGAACGCATTGAGGCGGCGGCTGTAGTTACTGATCGAGAAATGCCTGCGGTAGATTTTTCACCTTGTGGAGGCTGCCGGCAGGTCATGTTGGAATCTGAAAACCGCAACGGTCATTCCATTCGGTTTTTAATGCAACCCGGGTCCGGAGAGGTGGTCATTTCCCCAAATGTGAGCCAGTTTTTGCCCTTGACTTTCCGTTTGCCGTAATTCTCTCTTCTTTCGTTCATTGGGCGCAACCTTCGCCGAAGCATTCCGTATGGAAAAGAGATGCACTTTTCTTTGATGCGAAGGACACCTCATACTCCATTGTTTCGGCGATTGACCCGATTCTTTTCCCTTGCGCTCGCGGGCAGTACGGTTTTTGCTATTGAAACGGTCCAAGCGCAAACGAACCATGATGCATCTTGGGCGACGCGCAGTGGATGGGAGGCCAATCCTGCTCGTCTTCATCACCGAACAGGTGCTCCGATGCTTTGCCTGGACGCGGCATATTCGGGTTGTAAGACCATTGGCTCTCAGCAACTCCAGTGGAGGGCGGATGCCAGCAAAGCGAACGCGGTTGGATCGGACTTCCAGTGGCATGATTTTGCTTCAGAGCTGGCTTTGATTCGTACGTTGAACCCTTGGATGCAGGCTTGGGCAAAGGCCGAGTTTGAGCACGTTTCAAATTTTGAAAGGCATTGGAGAAAGCAAGGCCAGTGGGCGATGTTCGATTATGTTGCCCCAGCAGGTCAGGTGGGTGTTTCGTGGGAGCTGGAGGAGAAATCAGGTGAAATTCGTATCCAAAAGCGCACCCTGAAGTACTCAGACTTTTTGGGGTATAGCCGGAACGAGTTTGGTGTTGAGGCATCTTTTCGCCGAAACATTTTCAAACGGGTTCGTGGTGCGTTCAAATTGCCACTCGTCAATCCAAAAAGAATTGCACCGGCAGGGGCGCTGTGGGGATCGCTCAAATACGATCAACTCGGTTTTGCAACGTGGTTTCAGCATGCGGGAACGGGCGTGCTGGAGGTGTAGTCGCTCGAGCCTTTTTCACTTGCGCAACCCTCGCCGATTGATTTGAACTCTCCTCGGCTTTGGCTGATTTTGAAAGGAAAAATGGGGTACACTGCTCCGGTGGTTGAGGGATGGCAATGGGGAATAAATATTGTTGGTGAGTTTCTGCAGGATGAAGGGGAACGTCGATACGATCGTTTCACAAGTGGTGGTCAGGCGTGGGTGAATATGGAACGTTTCAAGTGGCATTGGCGTGCAGAGGGCAAGTTGGATCAGCAGTCGTTTCGAAGCCTGACGGCGGACAACTTTCAATGGGAGAACAAGGGCGAATGGTGGCGATGGAACCTTCGGTCTCGGCTGGGCTATGCCATCAGTCCGCAGATGCAGGCCGTATTTACCTTCGAATTCACTGGAATCGAAGCGGGTACATCAGACTCAGAATCAGAACTTTTAGGAGATTGGAGAGGCGGTAATATCACCGTGGGTATCCAATGGCGCCAATCATCGCGTTCCAAATGGATGCCTGGCACTGAAGATTTCAACGGGTTATTCATGAAATGAAAAAAAGTGGCCGCTCACGTTGTAGCTTGAGCGTCATGTCGATTTTAATCAGTTTTGTTGGGATGTTCGTGTTGATTGGTTTGGCGGTGCTTGCTTCCACAAATCGCCAGTCCATCCGTCTGCGAACGGTGCTTGGAGCCTTCGCTATCCAGCTATTCTTCGGGGCCTTTGTTCTCTATTTCCCCGCGGGTAAATCTGCTTTATTGGCCATTTCAACGGGCGTTCAGCGCGTGATTGATTATGGAAACGACGGCATCACATTCATTTTTGGAGGATTAAATTCCGACCGCATGTTCGAACTATTTGACGGCTCGGGTTTTGTTTTTGCGGTGCGCGTGCTCCCGGTTATTGTGTTTTTCTCTTCCCTCATAGCGGTGCTCTATCATCTGGGCATTATGCAATGGTT
>CAXDQP010000031.1:0-12408 GCA_963991335.1 uncultured Flavobacteriales bacterium | reverse complement strand
TTAAAATTTCAGGTTAGCCCCTTTTTTCTGCCGTCAAATACCTGCGTGTTCAAGATGAAATCTCCCTCCCAACCATCGGACAATCTGCGCATCGCTTCGGTGCAAACTGCTCAGCGTGTTTTGATGGGAAGCAATTGGATTGAGCAGCCTCTTCCCAGCCAAATCACGCAACAGGTGGGGCCTTTTTTGCTTATTCATCATTGGCAAGACTATTTCCCGGGAGGACAAGAACCTTTGGATGTCGGCGTTGGACCTCATCCACACCGAGGATTCAGTCCGGTAACGTGCATCTATTCCGGCGCTTTGCGCCACCGAGATTCCATTGGCAATGACCACGTTGTCGAAGCTGGAGGCACCCAATGGATGGACAGCGGATCGGGCATTGTGCACAGTGAACGCCCGGACGATTCGATTGCAAGAGAGGGTGGAATGCTCGAAATCATACAGTTTTGGGTCAACACACCGCAAGCACACAAAATGAATGCACCGTCCTACCAACCCCTGAATTCTGATCAAACACCAAGTTGGGATGAAGGCGCATGGAAAATCGCTCTCGTGCAAGGGGAATGGGATGGGCATCAATCCCCCATTGCCTCAAATCACCCCATGCGCATCGCCAATTTGCAGTGCAGTGAAGCCGGCGAACTCATTTCCTTGCCGATGCCGGGAAACTGGGTGGGTGTTCTCTACGTGTTAAGTGGATCTGTTCAAGTCAACAACGCCAAGGCGACCGGGAGGCAAATGATTGTGCTCGGAACAGGCACGTCCGAAGTCATTTCAATGACCGCTGAAGAAGACGCTCGTGTTCTTTTTCTTTCATCCGCCCCTTTGGATGAGCCGGTGGTGAGCCATGGACCCTTTGTTTTGAATACGTATGAAGAAGTACAGCGAGCCATCCTGGATTACCACGACGGAAAAATGGGCAATCTGATCGAAACCTGACCCGGATTCAATCTTGGCTGGTGACAACAATCGTCTTGGTCACCACTGAATGGGAGGAAGCTTGACCGTCCGCATCAGAAGCTTCTTCCATCTCCACTTCCACTTGCATTTCGCCGTTGACTTGGTTCAATTGAATTCGACCGCCGGGAATGGAAAACGAGGTGTCTCCGTCAAAATCTCCTTCTTCGAACTCTTTGATCACGACTTGGATGTCCGAAGACACTGCTCCGCCGTCACCGATGACTTTCATGGTCCGCATTTCTTTGGCCATCGGTGGCATGGAATGACCTGCTGGGTGCGACGTGACCCGACCGAGGATGAAGCCAATCATTGAAAAGGCCGCAGCGACTAAAACAATTGTAGTGTTTGAATTCATTGGAAGGCGGATTACATTGCACGAAAGCTAAGCAACTCACATGAACCCTTGTTTGAAAGCCATCTTCTTGTTCACTTTTGCGTGGTTTCTGGCGCCCGACATCTCGCTAGGACAGGCGGAAGAGAACATAGCGCAGATTTGGAATGAAGAAGTCCTGGAGGGCATTCGAAACGACTTTGCTCGGCCCACTGTGCATGCGAGGAACCTCCTGCACACCAATATCGCCATGTACGATTGCTGGAGCGCTTACGACCAAGGCCCTTCGGAAACATATTTCCTTGGGAAATCGTGGTCAGGCTTTGAATGCCCCTTCGATGGCGTTGCAATACCCGATTCCGAAGAAGCAATTGATGCGGCCCGAAATGAAGCCATCAGTTATGCTGTTTATCGTCTGATGCAGCATCGCTTTGGAGAGACGCCCGATGGTGAAATCACCATGTTCAACATCAACACGAAAATGGCTCAATTGGGCTATGACATGGACTTTACCTCCACGGATTACACCAATGACGGGCCCGGTGCCCTCGGAAATTATATCGCAGCCCAAATCATCGCATTCGGAGCGCAAGATGGCGCCAACGAGGCCAATGGTTACGAGGCATCGTGCTATACTCCCATCAATCCGAACATCCAGCCGGAAATGCCCGGCAATCCAAATGTGATTGATCCCAATCATTGGCAGCCCATTGAATTGACACTGTTCATCGACCAGAGTGGAAATGTGAGCACGGCCATTCCTGAGTTTGTCGGTCCGGAATGGGGCGAAGTCACGCCGTTCGCACTGGATTCGGCGGACCTCCAACTTTTGGAACGAGACAGTTGTACTTACCATGTTTGGAAAAATCCAGGTGAACCTGTTTACCTCGACAGCACTTCCGTCGCTGCAGGCTTGGACGATCAATGGAAATGGAATTTCGCAATGGTGTCGGTTTGGTCTTCTCACCTCGACCCTACCGACGGCGTCATGTGGGATATTTCACCTGCAGGAATGGGGAGCGATGGGTCATTCACAACGGATCCAGACGAATTCGAGGAGTACTACGATTTTTTCAATGGTGGTGGAGTGCACCCCGGACACCCAGTGAATCCTTTCACGGGAGAGCCTTATGAACAGCAATTGGTACCTCGAGGCGATTACGCCAGGTGCCTTGCAGAATTTTGGGCCGATGGACCGGATAGCGAAACGCCTCCCGGCCATTGGTTCACCATTCTGAATGACATCATGGACTACCCCGAATTCGAATGCCGATGGCGCGGACAAGGACCCGTCATCGATGAATTGGAGTTCACGGTGAAGGCCTACCTTGCTCTTGCGGGTGCTATGCACGACTCTGCGATTTCTACGTGGAGCATCAAAGGCTATCACGATTATACTCGGCCTGTGTCTGCCATTCGCTACATGGCCGAGCATGGACAAAGCAGCGACACCACCCTCACGAACTACCACCCTTCGGGTTTACCGCTCGTTCCGGGGTACATTGAAGTGGTTGAAGAAGGGGATCCGCTGGCCACATGGAATCCCGAAGCGGTTGGTGAAATCAAAGTGTATGCGTGGCGTGGTCCTGACTACGTGGAAGTTCCCTTCATCGATGAAGCGGGCGTGGGTTGGATCCTCGCCAAAAATTGGTGGCCGTATCAACGACCTTCCTTCGTGACACCGCCATTCGCCGGATATGTGAGCGGGCACTCCACCTTTTCCCGAGCTGCGGCAGAAGTATTGACCTTGCTTACCGGAAGTGAGTACTTTCCTGGCGGACTCGGTTCTTGGCCAGTCACCATGAACCAATTCTTGGTCTTTGAAGACGGCCCATCCCAGAGCTTTGAATTGCAGTGGGCGACGTATTACGACGCTGCCAATGAAAGTGCACTGTCGCGCATGTGGGGTGGAATCCATCCTCCTATGGATGACGGACGCGCGCGGCAAATCGGCATTGAAGTGGGCATCCAAGCATTCCACTGTGCTGAGGGCTACTCCTTTCCAGAATTGGCCGAAGGTTGCGGCGGTGCTGGATTCTTACCGGGTGGCTTTTGCCCCGGTGATTTCAATGCGGATGCAACCGTTAACGTTGGGGACTTTTTGTTATTCCTGAACGCATTCAGCAATGAGTGGGCGGGCGTCTATGACTTCGATGAGAACGACGTCATAGGCTCCAATGACCTGCTCGTATTTTTGACGCTTTTTGGTGAGGATTGCGATTGAATCTGAGCAATGGCAAACAAGGGGAAGGCTAGTCTTTTTTTCCAAAGGCCAGACTCCAACATACAGCCTCTGGCTTATGAGCCCCTTCAAAACGTCCATTGGATAGGAGCTTCAGCAACCTTTTATCAAAGCCATTTACCTAAACGAGCGCTATCGCTTTTTGGAATGGAAAAGTCATTGGCGTCCACCAATGGCGGCATCAAAAATCTAAGCCATCTAAATTTGACAGCTTTGTTTTGTCCAATCAATTGGAAACTAAGTTTGTAGCCCCAACCTTCCAATCGTGCACCGAGTACTCTTTCTTCTATTAACAGCAATCATCGCTCAGCAAGTCGCAGGTCAAGAGCTTCAATTCCTAAATTCTTTTGATGAGAATCAAATTGCTGATTATGCCATAACCGAGTTAGAGCTTGATGGGCAGATCGCGGCACTCTTCAATCACGATGTTGAGATGCATCGAATGTCTCATGACATGCCCTTTTTGGATGGAGAAATCGAAGTGTCAGGAGCTGTTTTCACGCCATCATCATCGACTACCGCAACCGAATATCCCATTGTGGTTTTTAACCACGGGACCACCTTTGTAAGAAGCAGTGCTCCCTCCTTCAAGCCGGAAATCAGCAATATGGGCTATCTATTGGCGTCTCTTGGCTTTGTCGTTTTAATGCCTGATTACGTCGGCTTGGGGGAAAGCCAAATCACTCATCCTTATTGTCATGCGGAAAGTGAGAGCGATTGTGGCTGGAGACTCGATCAAGCATTCGTTGAATCCAGTGAAGCGATGGGGATCAATCTCAACGGCAATCTTTTCATCTCAGGATATTCACAAGGGGGGCATGTTGCAATGGCTATGGCAAGAAACACACCCCCAGAGTCCATCCAAAACATCGTTGAATTGAAAGCTGTTGCACCACTGAGCGGCCCCTACGACATGAGCGGGACGCAACTCCCTCTCACCTTTGAGCAAATATCCTACAGCAATCCAGCCTATCTTTTCTACACGCTAAAAGGTTGGAAGTCCGTCTATGGAGGCATCTACGAGGACTTCTCCGAGATATGCTATGAACCGTATGCCTCTGTCATTGAACCCATGCTTGATGGTTTCCACACAGCCGAGGAAATCAATGCCGAATGTCCCGAGGAACTCACCGATCTTTTCCCAGAGGAATTGATTCAAACGGTCCTTTCAAACCCCGACAATATCATCATGCAACTGGCCGCGGAAAATGATGTCTTTCAGTGGGTCCCGGAGATGCCGGTTCACATGATGTATTGCACCGAAGACGAAGAAGTTTTTTATCAAAATGCTCTGCTCGCTGAATCCTGGATGAACGACAATGGCGCTCAGGATGTCGTCGCATATAACCTTGGAGCGGCGAACCACAATGGTTGTGCGCTATCCGCCATCACGAACAGCATGCTCTGGTTTTATTCATTGAACGCGGCAGGCACCAATTCCACCCTAGACATTTCTTTTGAAGCCAATTCCAATGTCACAGTTTATGACCTTAATGGCAGGATGGTTTACACCGGTGATCTGAAATCGCGCCCGCATCTCACAGGTGTTTTTCTAATTCAACCTGAGGGCACATTTCAAACCCAAAAAAATTGGCTATATTGGTGAAGTCCGCTGGATACATATTCTCCCAAACAGCCTGCATTTTGTTTTGCAACTCAGCGCTTTTGTCGCAAGACAATCATCGCCTCAAAGGAACCATCACAAGCTCCAAATCCGAAGCCATCCCAGGAGCGACAATTCTTTTTGGCGCGGTTCCTTTTTTCTCTGATGTAAATGGCCAATTCGAAATCGAAAGCACAGGAGAAGTCGCTTTAAAAATTTCTTCGCTGGGCTATAAGACATCAGTTGAAATGGTTTTCCTGCATCGGGATACCAGCATTCAATTCATGCTCAGCGAACAACAATTGGAGCTTGGCGAAGCCACTGTTGAGGAAAAAAGCAGAACAAATCAAAATGCCAGCATCACAAATAAACTGGCTGGTTTCGAGATTGAAAACATCCCAACCGCCATGGGTATACCCGATGTATTATCCTCCATCAAGACCCTACCCGGCGTTCAATCCAATACGGAAGGTCAAAAAGGTCTAATTATTCGAGGCGGCAATTATGATCAAACGACCACTTATGTTGATGGTGTTGCCATCGTCGGGACGAGTCACCTCTTCGGGCTGTTGTCCACTTTCCAAACAGATTGTGTTGATGAAGTTGTTCTGTACAATGGTTTTAAGCCACCAAGATTGGGCTCCACCCTCGGCTCAGCTGTTGAAGTCAATTTGAAAGAAGAGTTTTCCAAAGAAAAGTCGTTCAAGGGAAGTGCAAGTGCTTCAGCCATTTCGACCCAATTACAAAGCTCATACAGCAATGAAAAACTTTATCTGCAGATGGGGTATCGCCACTCCAATTTGTTCCTGATTCAAAATCTAATCAATAGTGCGCTGACCGTTAATGAAAAGAAAAATATTGAAGCCGTTTATGGTTTCGATGACTTTCATTTCAAGGCGGCCTACCTCTTCAAGAACCATAAAATTCAATTGTTGCACTTAAGGAGCTCCGACGACATGTCTTACAATGTCGATCTTGTGGAATCGGAGATGTTTCGCAACAATCAGATGTCCTGGCGCAATTCAGCGAGTTCAGTGCGATGGAATTTCTATGCGCTCAACGGTTCTATTTTCACTGCAAATGTGAGCTCAAGTAAATATTCTACTGGCTTAGGATCGTTGAATCGCATCGTTTATTTCGATGGCGAAACGAATGAAAACGACTGGAGGAACTCAGTTTCAACCTTTAACAACAACGTTGAAACCTTGACAATGCGAATGCTCCTCGGAAAAAAGATCTTGAACCATCTGAATTCCAACTTTGGATACGAATTCAAGAAAAACAAGATTGCGCCTTTTTCCGAGGAATATTGGGAAGATGCCCCCCAAGCGCAGCCTCGATTTGAAGGAAATGAAGATGTAAAAGTACACTCACTCTTTGCAGAATTAGAAGGAAGCCTATTGGGAGCGACTTCATTCAAGGCCGGACTTCGAACAAACGTATTTAGCTATGCAGAACAGCGCGAGTTTCACTTCAACCCGCAAGTCTCGGTCACACGCGAATTTCAAAACAATCTATCGCTGGATTTTTACAGCCTTCGGTCCTCTCAAAATGTTCACTTGATCACATTGAACACCCTCGGTTTTATCCCGGAACTCTGGCTTTCACCATCCGAGGAAATGCCCGTTCAAAGATCTTGGTCAACGGGAGCAAAATTGAGTTATTCACGATTAAAAACAAACGCCTTCATTGATTTCTATGCCCGCGGCATGTCAAATCTTCTTGAGTTTGGCAACGTTGATTTTGAAAACTCGACAAATGAAATTGTGGAAAGTCAAATTGCTACGAATGGACAGGGAGCCGTCTTTGGATTTTCCGTATCATTGAAAAGTTCCTTAAAAAACCTGCATTATTCGCTTTCCTATTCGCACGCAAAGAGTTCAAGGCTGTTCGAACAGCTGAATCAGGGAGTTCCATTTCCTTTTGCATTTGACATCAGGCACGACATGAATGCCTCGTTCACTTATCAGATTGGCAAAAACTGCAAGCTGTCTGCTTTGTACACTTTCGCTTCTGGCCGTGTCTTGAACATAAATGACCAAATGATTCCCATTGGATTTACGATACCGCTCGGAGGGAACTACACCCAATGGGCCTCGTACAATCAGCCTCAAAATCGAAACAGTTACCGGCTCGGGAATTTGCAGCGCATCGACTGGAGCATTTCATGGCAGCACTCCACCACTTCTGGAGAATACAATTTTCTACTCGGAGTCTACAACACGACAAACAGAGTCAACCCGTACTCCGCTTTCTCATCAGTGGACGAAAATGGAAATCCATACATCGAAGAAATTGGATTGATCCCATTTATGCCCAATCTAAGCATCTCCTATTCATGGAATTAACCTCAGGTCAAATGGTTAGCCGTTGCATTGGCCTTTGCATTGGCATGAGCATTGGCATGAGCTCGTGCAATTGGTTCAACCCTTACGACACGCCAAAAACGAACGATAGCGTTCAGGCTGTATCCTATTTCTTGCCGCTAGACAATGATTCATCGGTCTGTTTTATTTCAAAATCCCAAAGCCATCATAGCCCGAATGAAATGCTTTCGCAAGACCTCTGCATCGAGGTCAGCGGCAATGGTGATTTCGCCTCCATTATATCATGCTCTCAAGTGACGTCAGACACTGCATCAGTCTGGGTTCACACCTATGAATTAAAAGATTCAGAGCCCGGAGACTCCATCCACGTGCTCATCGAATCCTCCGAGTTCAAAGCAATAATGGGCTCAGCTGTTGTTCCCCAACGCCCCGTTGTAGCAGGCCACGACCTGCCCGCTCTAACACGGATTAGTGGTGACAAGATATTTGATGAACTCAAAGTTCATTTCAACGATCCATCCCCAAAATCCGATCAGTATATGCTCCAATTGATACGATCGATTGATACGATTGGAGCACCTCCCCCAAGGTTGATCAACATCAAAACAGAAGATCCCAATTTGCAGGTTCGCAAATTCGGTCGAGCCGCATTGGACAACGCGCTTCTATTCAATGACGCGCATTGGACGGATGACCCGTACAGCGCTGAGTTTCGAACTAGAAATAACATTGAAGAGGGAGTCCCATACCACTACACACTGCTTGTACACGGAATTTCAAACGAAATGGCACGCTTCTTTAACGACTTAGAGAATGGTGACTTCTACGGCACGTTTACAAGCGGTTCTGAGAATTTTGTGCGATCCAACCTCTCAGGTGCCGAAGGATGTTTCGGTGTTATGCGAACGGAAACAATTTTAATTTTTCCATAAGTTTTCGGGTGCAAACCCACTCCCGGAGCTTTGTTTTCACTTCATTCTCGATTGGTCACTCACCAAGAAAACCGTTGAATCGTTGAATCGTTGAAATCACAGGAAGTACAGACTTCCATTTTCTGACTTTCTCCTGAAAGAACTCAATCCTTGCAAAGTCAGCTGCACCCATAATGACTGTCAATTTCGCTTATGTTTGGTTTTTAACCGCGTCAGACCTTGCGCGGAGCAACGACAAAATCACAGGCAACGATACGAAGAGCAGGCAATGCAAAGGCACTGCTTCCGAGGGCATTAAAACCAAAAAGAGCAACCATTTCTGATTGCTCTTCTTTTGTTTTCTTAGTTGCGGGGGCCAGACTCGAACTGACGACCTTCGGGTTATGAGCCCGACGAGCTACCAACTGCTCCATCATCAACGGGCTTCGTGAAGCGTGTCGAGCGCATCCAAAAGCTTTCCGCTGTTGGTATCGAACTTACGCGCAAAAAGCGTCCTATTAGGAAGCGATTGAAGTACATCCAACTGGTGTATGGATTTAAAAACGATGGGAGATGCCGCACCTTTTTCAAAATGGTGAAAAGTCAGCGAAGGCAAGATGCCCCCCTCGACTTGTCCCCAAAGGTGCATGGCAACGGTTTGTAAAAAAGCCTCATCCGAAATGAATGAATCCCTGTAATGATTCATCAGAGCCTCCTTATTGTCAGCGGTATAATCCAGTAATTCAGTTAAGCGCTGCATGTCCATCGCCCACCACTGCGAACCAGTGCAAAAAGGAATGTGCAGTTTTTTCCTTTTCTTTGTTGCGATACGAAGTGCATGGGATAAGCTTATTTTCCTTCGCAGCAGCAGGCTCACCAGAGGTCGAGACAATCCCGGGGCTACCATCATCATGTCTCCTTTATTCTCTGAAATCTCCACCTTGTACTTCCTTTCTCGATCACTGTGATGTCCCCGGTCTTTGAGGTATCTCGTTTCCATGAAAACGTTTCCCCGATGATTGGACAGGTAACTATCAATCTGGCCGTTCGACTTCACCGGATAATCTTGACCACTCAGTAAAATGACCATGCCTTCTTTGTGGTTTAGCATGGCCATTTCCATGCACTTCAAAGTCGCAATCACACCACCGATACCTCCCCAAGAAACCCTTACCCTATCTGCAACCAATTCGACGTGGGGCAATGCTTCGAGGAACTTGAACTGCCGAAAATCAGATTTGGCATCCAAGTGAACAATGAAAGAACTTGCGTCATCGTGAAGCCTACAAATCATTCTTTCCAGATGAACTGGGGCACGATAGGCTAGTATCAAGTAAATCTTTTTCACAAACTGTAATATACACAATTCTCGAAAGAGGATAATTAAAAAAGAGCAACCATTTCTGATTGCTCTTCTTTTGTTTTCTTAGTTGCGGGGGCCAGACTCGAGCTGACGACCTTCGGGTTATGAGCCCGACGAGCTCACAGCTGTGCGAGAATCTGAGCCTTGCCTCCTCGCTTCGTAGCGAGTGTTCCTATCTAATCCACTGAAGGCGAATCATTAATTGCATGAGCTATCATCTCAGAATAGATTATACTCCCTTCGAGATTCAAGTGGAATCTGTCGCAGAACAATGAGTCTGGAAAAATACAACTTTCCGGCGCCAACAGGAGAGGAAGAGATAATTCTAACGCTAATGAATCCATCACATCCACGTATTGGTCAGCTAAGTCTGAAGCCCTCATCGGTGTGGGCAGAAGATGGGTATATTGATCTTTGTGCTGCCTCCAAAATGAAAAATCAATTGCTGATTCCAAATCGTAAGCTTTTTCAAAATCTGCAAATCTCTTCTCAATCCGCTCCAAATTTTTGCCAGATGTGGTCTTCCATTGATTTGTTGGTTTGCATTGAGTCCTTATCACCCCGCGTCTACTGATGATATCACTTGACCAACGGAATCCATCTCTCACTTTTGATGGATTATAATATGAATGCCAGGGTCGCAGGTGATGAGCCAATGCCCAGGCTTTACTCAGTATAAAATTCCGCAAGCCGTAGTTGCTGAGCACCTCCGGAAACGTCTGTCTCGAGTGAGACAAAAGCTTCGGAACTAAATCTCCCTCTTGCGGATTGAAGATCCACGGATATCCGGGTGACATAATCGTAATACGAGCATCTCGGCCAATTCGTTTTGTCTCATTCAAAACGTACAAAGGTCCTGTTCCCGCGTGCAATCCAAAACTAAAAAAATCGAATCCTGATTCGAGTAACGTCTCTTGATGAAGCCCAAAAGAAAGCGTCGAAGGCCCCACGAAGAGAATGTCTACAGAAATCGAATCCAAGGGAAAAACATTGAATCCATTGTTATACCCCGTTGCCATATTTGGTGGGATGGTAGCATATGGCACGGCTAATAATACCAATGAAAATAGCGATGAGATTATGAAAAGGTTGATGATGAATTTTCTCATTTCAAAACTCAAAATAAATAAACGTAGGAGCCGGATTGATGGTAGAGTGAACTAAAATCAGCAGCGCAGCGAAACCGTAAATCAAATACCGCAAGAAGGCACTTTCAATTTTGAATTTCTTCAGCAAAAACCAATCGACAAGGAGCAAGGCAAAAATGTAAGGGATTGGAGTCCGATGCATATCTGGAAATTTGAGATCATGAAACATACCGATGATATAACTATTGGCATCCTGGATGTCATCCGATCGAAAGAAAATACGCGGTATCGTTCCCAATGCGAAGGTTGTTGTCATTTGCAGAACCTCTCTACCGGTTGGTAACCAACGCCCTTCTCCGATGTTGTCGGAGATGTGGCGTCTATTTTTTCCAGCGAGCAATAACGGAAGGAATAAGGCCCCTTGAATAGCTCCCCAAGCAATGAAAGTCCAGTTCGCTCCATGCCATAAGCCACTCACCAAGAAGATAATCATCACATTGCGAATCGACATCCATTTTCCACCGCGTGAGCCACCGAGAGGAATATATAGGTAGTCGCGAAACCAAGCTCCCATTGAGATGTGCCAGCGCCTCCAAAATTCACCGTGATCCCTAGCAAAAAATGGCATTTTGAAATTTGTCATGAGTTGAATCCCAAAAAGCTTGGCAGTGCCGATAGCGATGTCACTATAACCTGAGAAATCACCATAAAGCTGGAATCCAAAGTAAATGGCACCAAGCATAAGCGTTGGCCCCGAATAATCTGCGTAATTCGCAAAAATATCATTGACATGCAGGGCGCAGGTATCCGCGATCACGACCTTCTTGAATAAACCCAGCAGGATGAGGCGAAGTCCCGCAACACCCTCTTCATATTTAAAGATTCGCTTGTTTTCGAGCTGAACAAGTAGCTTTGACGCACGTTCAATTGGCCCCGCCACTAACTGAGGAAAAAAACTCACAAAAGCGGCGAAGTTGATCAGGTTCCGGGTTGGTTTTATATCTCCGCGGTAAACGTCAATCGAATAAGAAAGAGTCTGGAATGTATAGAATGAGATTCCGACGGGTAAGATGACATTCAAAGACGAAACATTCGAGGAGATTCCCAAGTAACTCCAGGCATCTATCCAACTTTCGATGAAGAAGTTGGCATACTTGAAATAACCGAGTAAGCCCAAGTTTACCAACAGGGAAAGCCCAAGCCATGCTTTTTTGGACTGTTGGTTAGATGCGGCAGTAATCTTCAACCCAACAACAAAGTCAATCAAAGTCGAGAATACGATGAGTCCTAGAAATCTCCAATCCCACCACCCATAGAAAAAATAGCTAGCGGCAAGTATTAGCAAGTTTTGCGCTTGCATGTGGCGTTTGAGAATGAACCAGTACAGCCCAAAAACAAACGTCAGAAAGACTAAAAACTCGAAGGACTGAAAAAGCATTGTTCACGCTATTGTTTTTCCAAAACACCAAAAAAAAGAGCAACCATTTCTGATTGCTCTTCTTTTGTTTTCTTAGTTGCGGGGGCCAGACTCGAACTGACGACCTTCGGGTTATGAGCCCGACGAGCTACCAACTGCTCCA
>CAXDQP010000030.1:0-12705 GCA_963991335.1 uncultured Flavobacteriales bacterium | reverse complement strand
TGAGCATCAAATTTGTTCAGTCTACGGCTTCAATCTCCACAGGACTGGTATAATCAATTTCTGTCTCGGTGACGTCAAAAGTTTCCTTTTCACACCCCACAAGCCAAGTGGCACCCACCAATAAAAACCACCTTAATGAGAATGAAATTCTGTTCATTGATTCTACTTAATTACGTTGTTACCTCGGACGAGGAGAATTTGTGACCGAGGCAGCGAGTTTTTTCGTGTCACGTCCAAGGATGAAACACTCACTTGGAGGAAAAGGTGAATCAACGGACCAAAGTGAAGTGACCAAAGTACTCAGCGCCTGTACCGCCCTCTAGGATTTCGGTCCCTTCGGCCGTGGTAATGGTCAATTCTTCTGTCCTGACCGGAATGTTCAGGATGAAGTAATAAGTGCCTTCCGAGGCATCCTCCCGAGGATCCCAACCGGCACTGCCTCCGAAATCCAAATCGGAAAAGAGCAAGTTGCCCCACCGATTGAAAATTTGCATTCGCACGCCCTCAATGTTGTACAGGCCTGACACAAGGAAGCGGTCATTTTTACCGTCTCCATTGGGAGAGAAAACATTGGGAATAACGATGGAGCAATCTTCAATTTCCACTTCAATGAGGCCCGAGGCACTGAAGTTGCACGGGGGACCTGTGAAGTAGTCGATTTGATACAAACCTGGACCCACGTACGGCACTGCATTGGTCGGATTGTTTAGAAACGTGGAATCGGAGCTTCCAGGCGGATAATGAGTCCATTGAATTTGATAAAGGGGGTCTGCTTCCTGTCCAAAGAGCAGTGAACCGGGTGCCGGGCAATACACCAATGTATCGTCGGCATAATCTGACATCATTGGATCGGGAATTGACATGATGTCCAAGGTCAACTCCACCAAACTATCACAACCCGTAGCGCTGGTCAAAACATCATTGTAAACCCCGGTAGCATTATATTCAATACCGTTCCATGTGTATTCGCCACAGGCATTGGCCACCGAGTTCCCGGAATAAGGTGGATAAAATGTGACCACGTGGGTGGTCGTGTCCGCGCACAAGTCACCCTGCACGTCAAGGTAAACGGTATAGTCACCCGGAGATTCGGTGCTGACTTCGAAGAGATCGTCTCCGAGAGGCGTCGCCTCCAATCCGCCGAAATCCCAATTGAGCACGCCGCCCCCCAGAGTGTCTCCTGCGAATTGTATGAATGCCTCATCGCCCGAACAAACGGTGGATGGCGCATCAAAGGCGGCATTGGTATTGAGTGAAAATCCCGAGTAGTACCCCGACCAACCGGCATCGGAACTCGATCCGAAAAGACCCACAGCAACAGGGCCCGTAGATTCAACGGTAATGTCTCCAGTCAGGTTCAAAATGCGATAGGTTTCCCATCCGGGGTAGCCATCGACCGCCACAGCTCCATTTTGAGCCGTTCCGTTAATGGTGAGGTCAGCTCCAGCCTCAGTAATGGCAAATACGCCACCTGTATATGAGGTACTGCCAATGCTTTGAATGCTTGGGATTTCGTCCACTTCATTCGGCATTCCACACGAGATCGGCGGAATGAAATTCATACCAACCGTGGACTGACTCGAACTGCCGCCGAGGAATTGATAGACGTATGCAGGGTTGGACGTTTGAATGACGCAGTTGCTGTGCGGAGCGCCGGTGTATTCGCTGTTGGGGGCCATGTACCATTCTCCCGGCTGCAACGTGGTGGCCGGTGTTGCTGAGCCGTTGAGGTAAACATCCGTGTTGGCCTCATGGGCAACGACGAAACCTCGTTCTTGGCTCGGATCGCCCACTCCTTCCACAAGAATGTGGTCCGTTCCGAGGAATTGAACGGGAACAATTTGATCGGCACCGATGTCTTGATTGGAGGATGTTGTTCCGACTGAGCCGCACCAGTTGCCCACATTGATGACAATGTTGCCGGTGGATTGGACCAATGCGCCGAGCACGCCTGCGAGGTTGGCCTCGGAATCGGCATAAGCGGAGTAGACTCGGCATTCGCCTTCGTTCAACGTGAAGGCAAGAAAATCGTCGTTGACCGCCGGAATACCCGCAAAAACAACATCATTATCGTACCCTGAAATTTGCACTTGCACATTGTCTTCCGTGGCCATGATGCCAAAAACGAAAGAGCGAATTCCGCCTTGGTATGTGATCGGCATTCCTCCGAGTCTGAAGGTTTGGCCTTGGGCTTTTGTCCCCTTGGATGTCAGAGCCTCAGCCTGCCAAGAACTTCGGTATCGGGCATTGCAAAAAATGGGAGCGCTGGCCTCAACCTTTAGACCGCGGTTGGTCATGGATTCATTCAATTCGCCTTGGGCGACCATGAGTTTGCTGCCGTTTGTCTGTCCGTTTCCGATTTCGATGGCGAGCGGTTGTCCGTTTTGAATGGTATAGGGCGAATCCGCAAATGTGGCGCCACTCCCGTCATATAAATTGACTGTGACCGGCTCCATTTCCGGCGTTGACAGATAGAGGTAGTGATCGTTGATTTGTCCGTTGTCGCGACTGTGCAATGGCGGAATCCAATGAACCACATCGAGCTGTGCGACTCCTGTCGCAGCGACCAAAAGCCCAAGCGTCAGGGCTAAGAAATGGACAGTGTATTGCATGCTGACTGGAATTTGGAACAAGATAGGGCAATGAAATTCCTCGGACTTGATGCAGAGGACGGATCGATCCTCGCGTTTAACGCAAGATCCCCTCATCCACTGAACGATCACGAGCCTTCGAATAAACCGCTATTTTCAAAAGTCCTTGTGCCAAATAGAGGCCCTTTTCGCCACAAATCAACGACTCTACAATCCAATCATGCGTCCCTGAGCTGCGTCCCAAACTTTCAATTGCAAACAGCGCCTAATCTCCTTGACCGATAAGTTTGAGACGATTGGATTCTGGAGTGCCGGGATTTGCTCCATCGCCTCTGGAAGTCGGTAAAAAGGAATCCGTGAATTAAGGTGATGAATGTGATGATAACCGATGTTGCCCGTGATCCATTGCATAACGGGCGGCAACTTAAGAAAGCTGGAAGATTCCAATGCAGAGAGCTCGTAAGCCCATTCTCCATCAGTCGTATACTGAACTCCTGGAAAGTTATGCTGCACGTAAAAGAGATAAGCTCCGAATGCGAAAGTTAATAGGTTTGGAATAAAAATGCCAAAGAGCATATTAACCGGTCCAAAACTCCATGCAAAAAGGAATAAATAAACAGCATGAAACAGAATCGCCAATAGCGATTCGCCATGTTTTCTGGGATCTGCCAGAAAAGGCTGTATGCACATGCCAAAGAGAAAAGTAAACCAATAGCCAAATAGGATTGTAAGCGGGTGCCTGAGTCTCAAATAATCTCGCTTTTGTTGCTTTGAACATGCCTCAAATCGCTTTAGAGTATAAACGGGATATGTTCCTATGCTTGGTTTGGAAATTCGTCCATTGTATTGATGATGAAAATCATGTGTCCTCCTCCAAATTTTCATGGGCGCGAGACAAAACAAACCATATGCGCGAAATAATAACTCCGCAACTTTACTGTTTTTCAAAATTGCTCGGTGCACGTAATCATGATATATAACGAACGTTCTCGTCATCATCGCGACCACAGACAAACAGGCTAGGAGCTTTAACCATATGGTCGGCACAAGAACAACCCCGCAAATTGATGCCACAAGCATTGTCCATGCGCTGATCGTCAGCCACCAGCTTTTGATCACATTCTCACGCGTAAATCTCGTGGTTGCAATGAGCAACTCAGACGGCCTGTGTGCATTGCGACTCATCTTTCTTGCAAAATTGAACGCTCCGAACTGCCATTGTTATAAAGCAGTTTGAAATGAGAATACATGGCAGCGAACATGTGTTTTTCCGATCGGTATTCAACGCCATGCTTGCGAGCAACCGCCTGAAGGATTGCAGTCAATTCTGGGTAATGAATATGACATATATGCTGAAAAAGGTGATGAATCACGTGGTGATTGAATCCGCCAAATAGATGCGTTACGAGTTTACTATTGGTCGAAAAGTCTCCTGCTGTTTTCATATGGTGCATCGACCAAGAATGCGACATAAAGCCATTTTCATCGGGAGCTGGAAAATTGGCATGCTCGCCAACATGCGTGGAGAGCAGCACCATGGTGATGGTCAAACTTGCAAAAACGGTTAGCACGAAAAAAGCGCCTACAAAGACATGCAATGAATGGTCCAGTATGGTCCATGGAATGACGACGATGTACCCAGCATAAACTGCTTTAAAGAGGAGCATTTTTATCACCTCACGCTTCGGGTACGGACGATTTTGGAATCCTCCTATTTTTTGAGAAAAAATATCTTTGAAATCGCGGTATACAACCCATCGAAAAATATAGACCATGTATACAATCGGCATATAAAACCACTGAAATCGGTGAAAAGATCGGTGTTGATCATTCGGGAAAATCTTCACCACACTGGATTGCTGAATATCCGAATCATAATCCATTATGTTCGGATAGAGATGATGAGCGCCTACATGCCGATTTTTCCAATTGAACGAATTGGTCCCAAGCAAATCAAATACATGCAGGAACCAACGGTTGAACTTGCGTGTTTTGAATAGGGCATTGTGCGCAGCATCATGGCCCACATTCAAACCCAGAAAAACACCCCAAATTCCGATCACAGCATACCAAATAAACAAATAAGTAACATTCGATGATCCGAGAAGCATAGCCGCATAAAGACCAAAGTAGACAACGAACATAATGACCACTTTGAAATGCATACTTTGATCCCCAAATCGCTCTTTCCCGGTCCGAGTAAAATATTTTTTGACCTCCTGCCTGAGATCCGAAAGAAATTCATTCTCCTCCGGAAGAAATCTAATTTGATTGCTTTCTGTATTCATTTCTTTGGATGCTTAATGAAGAAGTAAATTTCCAAGTCTGCATAAGGATGAGTCTTCGATGCATACTCCGTGTAGCCGGCAAATTAATACAATCGTCTCACCCTAGGCAACGTCGTCTCTAAGCATATCGGAAGCTTCAAATTCGAGGCAATTTCCTGCATGCCTTGATGAATGTCGAAAATTGCTTTTGTGCCTTTGACCGACCTATCTGTGCCAACCAAAAAACCAACCATTGCCTGCTTCGGTCTTGTTGAAGAAATCATCTTTCGATATCTCAATAGCCTGTATACACTTAAGAATCCGGAGTGCCTCAAGACTAGCTTAAATTTCCGAAGCGCATTTTGCGTGCTCCTCCGCGAATCGCTGATATCGTAAAAAACAACTGCGCCATTGTTATCATCCGACAAGTAAACACTATCCTTATCAGCGCCTTCATAAAAGAGAACTTCAAGTGCCAAAACCTTACCCAATTCACTCTTCTGCTTCAGCACCCAATGAATTCCCAGGGAGTCCTTGAGTGCTTCCGTCAGAATTTGACGTGCACGATCGATCTCATGTATTTTGTTAGCGCGTTTCAATGATAAAAATCTATAACATCGAAAATGAGCAACCCGCGGGAGTGGCCCGATTCGGATCATTCGACCTCAGAAGCTTTGGATACACTTCATATCTGACCGAGGCAAAAAACAAATGTCCATGTCAACAAGGAGGCGCACTCCAAAGTAAATTTTCCCATCAAATAAAAATAAGGGTTAGTGAGCCCAATGACTCACGGTGCAATTAGCTGCCGTTCGAGAATCGAATGGTGACTTATGTTACAGCCGGCCTCATTTCACAGTTCAATCTTACCAAACGTCCGAAAATAATGGGTGTTTTTCTCCAGAAAAATGTCCAAAATTCATTCGCTTTAAATGATAAACGATTTGAGTAAGCTCAAAATGAACTTCAGTGGGAGTTGGCGTTCTGCCTCCTCAATCCAAATACCATTCAATTACCCTCAGAGCATCGTCATACCCCCTTGGCAACGGTGGCTTTGTATCCACGCATTTCAAGCGTGTATTGCCACTTCTTTTGGCTCGGACTGACTTAACCTCCTGAATCCGCGCATCAGTCGCACCAAATTAAGCCCATTAACACCGCAAAGCTGCAATTTATCCGATGACCGAAGGAAAATCTGTGCAACCGGCTGTTCGCATGCCTTCCAAGGATTGGCGAAAATCATTGCTGAGCAAGCTTCCTCCTTTCCGATGGCAGAATGGGCAAGACATCAAGTCCCCATCCGTATCCACATACACCATCTTGTTCCCTGCAGCAAAGCAGCCTAGTTTTCGCTGATAGTACTCATGGTAAACCACCAGGGGATAGTCTTTGTACGCCTCTGCGTATGTGTAATCCAGCAACGCTTGCTCCAACACGGCTTGGTGTTCAGGGATGAGCAGTACATCTTTCATGGCGTAGTGGCCTACGGCCTTAGGCTCAATCCATTGCACAAACCCAACCCCCAAACTCTTCGCCATCTCCATGAACGCATCGATGTACTCCCGTGTGGCATTTTCTCGGGTCACGCACGTTGAAATCGCTGTCAGAAACCCTTCATCCAAAGCGTGCTTCACCGCCGTGATAGCATCGCGAAAAGATCCTTGTACCCCTCGAAACTGATCGTGCAACAAGGCGTCGTGGTGGTCGATGCTCACCACCACCCCGTGCGCTCCAGCATTGCGCAATTCAGCAGCATTGGTCGCGCTAAAATTGAATCCCGATGTCAAAATCCAAAACTGCGATTTCGACTTATAGCGCCTGATGGACTCCACCATCTCTCGGGTCCGCACCATCGGCTCCCCGCCGGTGAAGGCGATATTGGTCGCGCCGATGGACTGCAAATTCTCAATCATGCGGTTGATGTCTTCGGGACCGATTACTTCCTTTTGGTTGAGGTTATCCCATTCAAAGCAATGCTCGCACTTGAGCGGGCATTTCTTGGTCACAGAAAGGAATACGACCGCCAATTCATGGCCACCGGAATTGTGCGGGACGAGGCGGTTCAACTCCCCTTTCAGGAAAGGAACGTGCAGGGGTGAAGTGTTGGCTGGAATGAACAATCGCCAATGGCTTCGGCCGGCGACGCTGACGAGTTTTTTGACTCGATTCCCACCTGACACGAGCGCGCGGTGCTCCTTCAATCGAGCAATCACCGCACGAATCCCGGAAGGCGTGCGGTACGCCTGCACCGCCGTCCAAACATTGATGGCTTGCTGGCGCAGTCGGATCAGCCACGCCTCGGTTCCATGCACCATTCGGTGCGGACTGCTGGACCGAATCGCATCGTAGTCCACGTCCAACGGCTGGATTACTTTTTGAGCGGTGGGTTCGACACTCATGGCGTGAATCCTGCGATGTCGTTGAACCGTTCTTTCGCAAAGAGGGCGAAGTATCCGGGTTCCTTGAATTTGCGCAATTCCAGCATATTGGCGGTGCCTTTGTATTCGCGAATGGGTTCATAGTAACCGCAGGTATGCAAAAACACGCTGTGCGCGTTGCCCGGCTCAGGAGCGGGAAGGGCTTGAAATCGCAAGGTCGCATCGGCCCCGACAAAAAGCCGCTCGAGGTAGTCGTTGTCCACTTCCAAAAGATGAGAAGCGACATCCTGCCCCTGTTCATCTTCTGCACTCAAGAGAGCCAAAGAAGTTTTGGAAAGGCCCGGCTGCTCAGAATAATCAATGGCTGCATAATCCAATTCCCAGAAATGATGCCCTGCAACCAAGCGAACTTCCACGGCACCTCCATCAACTTTCGAGAGATCCAATGGCACGACTTCACTTCGAAAAGCATACGGTCCGGGGAGGTTTACCCAGTGAACGGTCTCCCAGTGCCCATTTCGGCGAAGCTGCACCTCGAGCATTTGACCTTGGTCTTTGAGCCACTGCGTTTTCTGTTCGACTGTACGGTTGCGCTGATGCTCCACATAATCTTCATACCGGTTGCCAAACAAACTCATGAAGGATTCATACATCATCCCCGACCACACCGTGTTCTTGACGTGCAAAACCAAATGTGCCTCGGCCGCACCTTCTAGGTTTTCAAAACCGAACGAAATGGAACTGAAGGTTTCCTTGTCCGCACACTCAGCGGTAAAATCGTACGCAATGCCATCGCGTGCGGCAACGAGGGCGCCACAATTTGTTCCCTGGTCCGTAACGGCTTCCGCAGGCAAGTGTGGTGCGGCAAACAAAATGGGCATGCCTGTGGGCGTCATCAAAACTTCCACGTCCGCCGGGTGCTCCACGCATTCGAGGACAGCTAGGTCCGTGTATTGGCGCTCCCTCATCTCATTGGCAACACGCAGTTCAAATGCACCATCAACCGGCTCAAAACCCGGCAGTGGCATGAAATCATGACGCGCCATATTTTCTGTAACCGAACCACTGAACACCTCTCCCATGAACCGCTCACCCTCGCCATCTTGAATGTAAATAAACGGACACGACAAAAAGGGCAGAATGGCCAGCGTAGCTGCCCCAACCGCAGCAATCCCCCCTCCAAGCTTCCTAAATAATCCCGCTGACCAGCTGTGTTCGAGGACATCCAACTGATAAATATCTTTAATCCGAATCTCGACGGGCGCGCCATCAACAGGCTCTCCTTCCTCATGAACCACCTCGGTGGCGTCAATCCGTATCTCAAAGATTCGCCCTGGCCCATCGAAGTCTGCTCGACCGTTGTATGGCTTGTAGCGATTCATCTTAGGAGCGTATCGATACGACCGACTCGCGTTGCTCGCTGATACGGCCTTGTAAATGCCAACTATCGACCCCCGATTGCGGTCGTACATCCAGTAGTTCAGCCGAAAAGGGTCCTGTCCTGGGGGCGTCACGAATACATCGTACAATGCAGGCGTTTGTATCCTGCTCAATGCCATTTCAACATCGCCTGAGTAATTCTTTGTAGCGCGGAAATAAGATCCACAAGCTGCAGTAAAAAAGGCAATAGACAAAAAAATAATGGGGAGATAGAGTCTGTTCGATACCATGCGGCAAGGACACCATAAAGAACGAGAAAGCCTAATTCATCCGTTGCGAAAAAGAAATGGGCATGAACAAATGCAGTCAAGCCAAGCGTAATCGACAAGCCGAATGGCGACTATTTGATAATGAATTGCATCCTGTCCCGCATTCAGTTAAAAAGCAAGGAAGTCGCCCGTAACCGCAACGCCATTGCCGTCGAGATCCGCTTCGCACGAATCTTCTGGCACGCAGGAAGAAGTTCTACCCCCAGTGCGTTCCTTCACCTCAAATCGTTGGATTAGGGACGCACCCTAGCGTGCCTTCGTCCCAAAATATTCAGGCACCAAATCCAAGCGGACCGTCAATTAAACAACTCAAATCTCTTGAAATTCCACGTCTCCTATTGATCAAATAGCATTGCCCTCAATGAATAGTGCATCTCCTTAATGCGAAGGAATAACATGTCTTGATTAACTTGCATGAAGCAGTTGTGCGGTTCGATTGCAATTGCTTGTCAATAGTAATCGCGATAATTGCTTCATACGAACTTGTAACTTCGCAATGAAGTCTGCAAAATTCGATTCGTATTCTGTGTTGCCTAAAAATCTATTGTGATAATGGTGCGTGTTTTATTGATCGGCGAGGGGGGATTGGCTTTTTGGATTGTGAATGAATTGCAGAAGAGTAAACATTGCGACATCGCAGGCGTTGTGGCGGGAACCGTTGACTTTGAGTCTGCCATAAGAGATGAATTCCCTCTGTTGCCTTGCATCGGCCCTTCATCTCAGGCATGGCAAGATTGGGTTTTGACCATTCCGTGCGATGTACTCTTGAGTGTGGTAAATCTGAAGAGAATTCCGATAGCTGTTATCCGACATCCTCGCGCAGCGACCATAAATTTTCATGACTCCATTCTACCAATAAATGCAGGAGTCTTTGCTCCTCAAAACAGCGTGGCACGAGGTGAGCAAATGTTTGGAGTGACTTGGCACATTGTCGAAGAAGGATTTGATACTGGAGCAATCGTTGAACAAGAAACCTTTGAGGTGGAACAGGCGCAGAGTATCTCAGCCATTGAGGCACGACTTGTCGAAGCAGGCAGGTTGAGTTACCACCGGCTAATGCAATCGCTTAGTGCCGGCGAACTGAGCTTGACCCCACAAAATCTATTGAACAGAACCTATTTTCCCGCCAATGCCCGGCCGGGTAATTTTTTGCTGCATGCTGCGTCAGTTGCAGGCGAGGTTCAGCAATGGCTCCACAGCATTTCATCCAATAACACTGGCTCTATCTGGCATTATCCAATGGCGAGGGTCAACGGTGCGTGGCATCTCGTTTTGGGGATTCATCCATTGAAAGATGAACACGGTGAGTCCGAGTTGTCTTTAGCGAACGCTTGGAGCTGCGCGCAAGGCCAATTTGTTCAATTCGAAGCGGAAGAATTTGTAGCACCCGATGCGGTAAGCACCGAATTCATTGAACATTGGTCCAAGTGGGCTCCTCAACGCATGCAGGCTCACTTTAGAATGTTTCGGAATTTTCACAGTTTCGGACAGGATGCAAAGAATTGCGAAGAGGAAACACAACTGAAAACAGGGCGCCTCCCCTTGCTGAAAATAGTTGACCTCATGCTTGTCGAGCACTTCTTTCGGAGCCAACCCATTTTTTGTGGTGTCCTCCATGATCAACAATCGTTGTCGTTTGACGCAGATTTAAGTCAATTGATCGAGGAAGCAACACCTCTCTGGTTTACCGCAGATTCCACCAAAAGCCTCAACGAAAACAGACAGTCTTTGTTACGGGCCCTGCGAAACGCGAAAAATGCAGGTCCTGTCTGGAAGACTCCTAAATTTCATGAAAGCAAACCCATGTGGCGTTTGACCGTGAACGAGACCGAGAATGTTCATTTTGAATTCAATGCTTCGAATGTTGAAAATAGGTTCGTGAAAATTCAGTCGGTTGCGAGGCTCTGGAAAGGTCTTGAAAACGAAACATGGACCTCCTTATCTCATCTCAACCAGGAAGAACGTGACGAATTGCAGCTACTCGGCAACGGCAGTTTTTTGCAGATACCCGAAGATTTTGTTTCGAAAATCTGGAACAATACAGAGCGACTCGATGATGCCACCGCTGTGGAACTTGGCAATGGACAAGAAATCTCTTATTCAGAACTTGGACAACTGATATTACAACAGGAACGTCTTTGGGCAAGGCAGGGCAAAAAAATAGCAGGTGAAGTGATTTTGTTGCAGTTGCCTGTTAACCAGGATTTGTTGATCGCACACCTGACGATTTTGGTGTTTGGGGGCACATTTTGCTCCATACATCCCAAAGAAACAGATGAATCGATTCAGGCGATCATCAAAAAAACAGGCTCCAATTGGGGACTCAGAGCCCCCAATTCTACGGTCCAAGATTTGTTCTGGACATCAATGATTTGTGCGAAAAGTACAACCAACGACTTGCCTCGAGAAAGAGCTCAATCCGCACCGCGTGCTGAAATTTCGGCCATCCTTCTAACCTCAGGAACTACCGGCTCCCCGAAGGCTGTAAACCTGAAAAGAACCGGAATTTCAAACCATATATTGCACCTTGAACGTTCCACGTCACAGGTGCCTTTTAATCGAACGCTTGTAACCTCATCCCCTGCTTTCGATGGCATCTTTGAGGATTTCTACCTTCCATTGACTCAAGGCGGAACGGTGGTATTCCAACAAGAAGGTACGATGGGCAGAATTGCAAAGTTCAATCATGAAATTTGGAGGAGAAAGATTTCAATACTGAACCTCAATACCACCTTGTGGTCAGCTTGGGTAGGCTCGGAGTCTTTCGCACCAAAAGAAACACTGCAATCGGTCAATGTGGGTGGAAGTCGGATGGATAATCATTTGATTAAGAAGTGGTTCGAACAATGCAAAACCTCTCCGAATAACATACAGCTCATCAATGGTTATGGACCCACGGAAACTACAGTCACATGCAGCTTGCACCAAGTTCAGGAATGCGATGCACAAACAGAGTCTGTTCCAATTGGAAAACCGCAACAGGGAGTGGTCATCCGGATCGTGGATGAATGGTACCGATTGGTCCCAAAAGGGCAAAAAGGCAAGATTCTCATTGGTGGCAGAGGGGTCTCTGCTGGGTATCGAAATGAGCCTGAGCGAACTGCAATTTTCTTTAAGCAATTGAATCACTTGAAGGTACGCTTCAACGAAGAAGAGTTTTCGACGTTTTATGACACGGGTGATCTCGGTTTCTGGAGTGATGAGGGATTATTGATGTTTGTTGGGCGAAATGATGAGCAAATTAAATTTAGAGGGCACCGGGTTGAAATAGGATTCATCGAATATCAAATCCTGAAACATCCGGGAGTGACCCATTGCAATGTGTTCCATGAAAAGGGGAAAGCCGGTGAAGAATTGATTGCTGCTGTGGCTTTTGACAAACAGCTTGAGCAAGGAAACGGTGAGGATGCTTTGGCCTCCTTGCAAGTCACCGTGAATGAAAAAGTTGCCGGTCATCACCGTCCGACTGCATTGATTGAGATCAAGGAGGTTCCCTTAACGCATAGTGGCAAACCCAATCGCGTTTTAATTCGGAATCAAATTCTGGCCAAGAGACAAGTTGGAAGCGAAAATGCATTGAAGCAAGAAACGAAGTTCGAACGATTGGCCGCCGTCTTTGCGAACGTTTTGGGCAAGAACTTGAGCTCGCTTGATTTGAATCTCAGCTTCAAAGACAACGGTGGGGATAGCTTGTTGGGGATGGTTGCGCAAACAAAAATGGAACGCGGAAGGTGATTAAACAGACAAACATGGTGGCAAT
>CAXDQP010000029.1:0-12840 GCA_963991335.1 uncultured Flavobacteriales bacterium | reverse complement strand
ACTGTACGGTCAAATCAAACTTGGAGCCGTTGCAGCCAATAATTGGATCGAACAAAGCATTATCAACATACTCGAAATAGCCGCCTTCTATGGCAACTATGAGGGGCTATCACCTGAACAGATTCAAGAACAACTTAACGAGAAGAAAGCGCTTATCTGGCCCAAAGATCATCGCCCAATCGCCCAGGCAATGATAAAAAATATCGAAGCTGAGTTGCTATAAATCCGCTCAACCATCACATCCAATCCGACTCGCTTTGTTCGATTAACGCCAACGACCAATCATAAAGTTGCCGAGCATCAGCCTCATTAAGGTATTTGAAAGTGCGATTCCCTGCTGCTGTCGCGAGGGTAATATGAGCCACGCCCCTTTTTCGCATTATTGCATTTTGATTGAAAACCACTCGCTGAAGCTGGTAAAAAGTGAACATGGATCGCTTCTTTCGCAACCAACCAGAATGAATCATGCAAACGTCAGGAGTCACAGACATCCAATGGTTCTCATATACCTATCGAGCTGACAGAAAAGCCCAAGGAAGCGCCGTCGCCATGATGAGAACCTTCCCCAAATAGGAGTCAATGGTGAATGTGAGAGCCGCTGTTGTCATGATTCGAAGGAACAACGTCCGATACAATAAGAAGCGTGAGGGTTTGAAATTAACTTTTGATGGATACGCCATCCAAGATGGAAAGATTTCAGCAACTAACCCATTCGACGCCGTTTCTGCAATGCCCGGAATGGCCATTGACAAATCCTTGCCTGACTGACTCGACTCTTGCGCAGAAGCTTGAAAAATACGGAGCGATTCAATCCCCAAAAGTCGTCTGGCTATGTTGCTCCTCCACTCCAAAATTTGGATTTTGAGCAGTGGAATGCGGTATTCAAATCGTTTCAGCAACCCCCCACGTAAGCTTACTTCCTGTTGATTCAAATTGGCCTGCAGGTTGTAATATTTAAATACCGCCCCCAAAAGAGAAAGAACAAAGGAAAAAAGCAAAAACGCAAAACCGCCTACCGGGATGAATAAAAACAAACTCCACTTTAAAATCATCCAAACCACCTCTGGCCATGATGCTAGCCAAGCATCGACCCACGTTTGAAGCGGTTCATACAAGGCGACAATTGCCCCTAAAGCAATGAAGCCATTTCTCAAATGATTTTGTGTCAAACCGACTTTCAACAACTCTTTGGGCGTGAGATGGACCAATGATTTGAAAGGATCCTTTGCAACTTCGATTGGAGAGACATTGGCCGAACGAGCTGCCATGATTCCGTCGCGCAACATTTTTGCCTCTGCGAGTTTCAACGCTTGCAAATCCACTTCAGATCCACTCGTACCCGCCGTATCGATCTTGAGTCCAGTGAGTCCGACTAAACGCTGCCAAGGAGCCTGCTCCATGTGCAATGCCTGGATGCGCTCAAAGGGAATATTGATGGTTTCTCGTTCAAGCAAGCCTTTCTGAATGGTCTTCGCCTTATCCTCCACAACAAACCGACATCGCCAATCCTCGACAAACGACGCAACGAATACGAGAGCAAAATCAGCGATCGCGATTATTTTACCATAAATCCTAATTTCATCCGAGAGGGCAAGGCCTGCCAACAAGGGAAAAAAGGAACGAACAAGAAGGTACAAGTTCTTCGTGAAGTAGCGGATGACACCCAGAAAATGTTGGCGTTTTGGAGTACCAAAGGCCTCAAGCATCGATTCAATTGCCGCCATGCTCATCGATATAGTCACGAATGCGCTGTGCATCGACGGGATCCATTCCCGAAATGCTCAGATTGGCTCCTGAACTCCCCGCCGTGTATAATTTGAGCGTGCACAGTTTCGCCAGTCGCGCCACCGGCCCTTGAGATACCTCACTGTGCTGCAATCGATTGAACGGAACGGTTGTGTAAGCATGGAAGAAGAAACCGGCTCGGTAGGATAAGTCGCGTTCCCGCATGGCATACCCACGCATTTGAAAACCATGAAATTCGGACACCCCCCACAAGCTGAGGAAAATACACCAAGCAGCCAGGAATGCCCATAACACACTCGGGAAATCAGAAAATCCTGATTCCGATTCTATTGTTAGCCATATGTAAGCGCCACACAGGAGCAAAATGGAAATCAAAGAAGTCACTCCCCAGGTCCACATTCTCAATCGAAAATAACGGTTGGGAAGCATTTCAAAGTCCTGATCCCCAAGCTGAGGCAGACCTTCTAATTCCAGCTTATTATTTTCGAAGCGTTCCATCGGTGCAATTTAACGGAATTGGCGAAGCGCATGATATTGAGCGCTCACAAATCCCTTATCAACCACTTTGCGTCAACGTTGAAACTCCCACCCGCGCTTCTCGGATGATTCATTCTCCACCATTTCTTCAATGATGGATCGAACATCTGTATCCATTTGCTCGGTGTTCGTTGCATCCACAGTAACTCTAAAGTCCTGAGGAATATCCTCAAGCGAGCTGCGTATGGCCGCTTTGTGCAAAAAAGGAACAACCTTGTCGAGGTAAACGACTTGGTGCTTCTTTTCCTCATCCACCTTATTGTTCAATTGTGGCTTCAGACGAAATCGAGCACCAGAGCGGATGTAATCCAACGCAACCCATCCGATGGCTACCGCAATACCGATGCCGATGCCTACGAGCAAATCGGTATAAACAATTGCCAAAACCGTCGCGAAAAAAGGCACAAAGTCACGCATTCCATTCTTAGCGTAAGCAATGAACTGGGCTGGCTTCGCCAGCTTGTATCCTACCACCAGTAATATCGCAGCCAAACTTGATAATGGAATCAAGTTGAGCAAGTTGGGAATTGCAAGAACCGATACCAGCAATAGAATTCCATGGAGAATGGCTGATAATTTTGTGCGTCCGCCGCTCATGATGTTTGCAGAACTTCGAACAATAACTTGGGTGACAGGAAGTCCCCCAAACAATCCCGACACCATATTTCCAGCCCCTTGTGCCACCAATTCTCGATTGGTTGGAGTCACGCGCTTGTCAGGATCCATCTTATCCGTGGCCTCGACACACAGCAATGTTTCAAGCGAAGCTACGATTGCAATCGTAGCGCCCAAAATCCAAACATCACTGCGGAACAAACCGCCAAAATCAGGTGTGGCAATCATATCGCTCAAACCATTGGTCAAAAGTGGGATTTGGACCAAGTGATCTGGGCTCAAACCAATGGAACTGTTCTGAGTAAAGGCATGAATCAAAACGCCAGAAATCACAGCGCGCAGCGAGCCCGGCAGATACCGCGTCCAAGCCATCGCCTTCATGAATGGCCGCTCCCACAAAATCAGAAAAAACAAGCCTACGAACGCAATGACAACCGCAACAGGTTGAATGAAATCCAACATCAGAAGGAGATCGCTGAAGGTGTTGTGTGAAGCATCTTGGGCAAACTCGAGTGAACCTTCCGGCTCATAATCATAACCGACTGCGTGTGGAATTTGCTTCAGGAAAATAATAATCCCGATGGCTGCCAGCATTCCCTGAATCACGGAAGACGGAAAGTAAAAGCCAATGATGCCCGCTTTTATGAGTCCCAAAAGCAGCTGTATACCCCCCCCAATGAAAACCGCCAAAAGAAAAATCTCAAACGTAGGCATCTCTTGGATGCCATTGAAAACAATCACAGCCAAACCCGCAGCGGGTCCGCTCACTCCTAATTGCGAACCACTGATCAGCCCCACAATCAACCCCCCAACGATGCCTGCAATCAGGCCAGAAAGCGGGGGAGCACCCGAAGCTAGTGCAATGCCAAGGCAGAGCGGAAGGGCAACCAAAAAAACAACCAAAGAAGCCGGAGCATCTTGAGATAAATGACGAAACATGCTAAAACTAGAATTAAGAAACAGATGCAAAAAAGGCGCCCGCTAAGGGGCGCATGAATAAAACAGAGCCCAGAAGAACCAAAAGTCTTCTTGCATCATGCCCGCGGAGGACGTTCGAATCCTTCAAGCGTCGGACCGTCATCCAAAGCCACTTTTGATCGAACCACACAGCCCAACGCTGCTCGAGCATCGCGTTCCGCATCCAATTGTGCTGCGCTGTGGGTCTTCTCCTCATCATCCTTTTCACTCTTCTCCGTCTCTTTTTCTCCGCTCCGCTCGTCTTCCGTGAAGTCGAGAATCCATTCCGCAGAAGTTCCTTCAGCAAAACAAATTTGGGAAAATTGAAGCACTGGAAAAACGACCCATAACACCGTTACCGCCGCGATCACTAAGAGGATTGTCCCCTGAGCACGAGCGGCATCATTCAACAAGATATGGACCGGTGATTGCGTCATTTTGCTACAAAAATAATTACCCTTTCGCTACAATTTTGTTCAACCCAGGAAAAAGATTCCAACGGCGACCTTTCGAAAGAACAAGTGCAAAAGTGTCAATGCCAGTCAGGGCCAACACTTCCTGAAGTATCCTTCAAAGCTTGGTTGCTACCACAAAAAGTTTTCCGGAACTTGATTCTTTGCCGGGGTTTTGATCGTAACCAATGGTGGTCATCTGCACAGCATCAAAGCCGGCACTCAAAACCAACTCTTCCAGCCGATTTCGATCGCAATAATGCATGAATGCAAGTTCATCGCCATTGCTGCGCTTGTAAAAAACATCGCCTTCTTCATACCCTTGTGCCGCCAAGCGCTGCTCGTTGAATTGACGAATCGAATCAGGACCCCACTCGCCGGGGTCTGAAACATCAAAAACGTCAAAAATGAATTGCCCCCCGGGGCGTAGCATTTGATACGCGACATGCAACACGTGTTTCCGAATGGCTCGACTCGGTAAGTGCCCGTAGGCGTAGAGTAACGTAATGACATCGAAGTCTCGCCACGTTTGTTGCAGTTCAATATCAATCAGCGAATTCACTTCAACCTGTAGTCCTCGCTCATCGGCCTGCTCGGCCATCTCAGCGCATAAATCCACTCCATGCATGGCATATGGTAATGCGGCCAACTGACGGATCGAAACTGCTCGCCGTCCGGTTCCACAAGCAAAGTGCATCACCTTTTGAACCGGTTTCTCCTTGTCTAAATCCGTGAGGCATTGCACAATACGCGCATCAATCGCTGCCGTGTAGCGGTTGCGCTTCAGGACTTGTAAATCTTGATTGTCGTAAACGGATGCATGCTCTGCATAATAGGCCGACACCATGTGCTCAATATCCTTTGGCGAGGGCTTAGGGACCACATTGCAATGAAAATGTGACGACTCGTCAGGAGCGATATACTCAAAGGCACTCGGTTCGACCTCACGGTAATACGTGCGGTCCAAATCCACCGAGGCCGTTGGTGCGAGGGAATTGCACGTCAGGCGATTGCCTGTTGGTAGATCATACAACACCAAACCATCCAGATCTGCGAGTGCAGGGGAATAAAAGTGCAAGGTGACAAGTGGATCGCTATCACTCCCATTCTTGATCTTATGCAGCGTTCCATCCGGCTCGGCTACGATTCCTCGCTCCGTTGCTCGGATGATTTCAGTGGTGCGCAGCTGCCCTGTTTTGAGCGAATAGGATACATTTTCAAGAACGCCTCTGAGGCAGACCACAGCTCCCCAAAATCCTTCGTGATGGTGGACCGCACTTTCCACGCCTGGAGGCCACTGGATCAGGACAACCTCGAAAGGCTCCAGACAAAGGATGTTGCGTGCGTAATCGTGTGGATCGTCCATCTTGGGCAACAAGGACTCCCATTCCATGGCGAGCCAGTCCCTCGATTCAACCCATTCACAGAGTGATTCGTAGTTCAACGGTTTGGGCGATTTCTTGGTAAGGTCCTCTATCAAGGAACGAAGCGAAATCGCTTGAGCAGTTTGGTTGGTGGTCATTTCCACGGTTTTGTTGCGCAGCCTTGCAGGGCGATCGGGCAGTTAGATGCGGTAATTTACACCAATTCTGACCATTCAAAGCATGCTCATCCCTTGCTTCCGCATCAATCCTCGAACTCGAAGCGCAGGACTCCACCTCTCAACAATTGATCGGCATGAATTCGATTGTTTTGCACGACTTCTTCGTTCCACAGCACACGCGCGACTTTTGATCGCTCTCCATTTCCCTCCGTCTCAATGTTCAAGCGTTGATTGCCCAATCGGATGGAAGCGGAACGAACCACCGGCGCACCCAAATCGTACCAACCCGAGCCTGGTGATACCGGGTAGAAGCCAAGGCTGCTGAACAGGTACCACGCTGACATTTGACCTGCGTCATCATTTCCGCAAAGACCATCCACCCCCGGGCCATACATCGTTTCGCAAATCATCCTCACGCGTTCTTGCGTTTTCTCCGGAGCTCCCGCGTAGTTATAGAGGTATGCAATATGATGGCCGGGTTCGTTTCCATGGACATAATTACCAATGATACCATCCCTTGAAATATCCTCCGTTTGGGCGAAGTAAACATCATCCAACCGCATGGTAAATAAGGAATCCAAATGCTCAATGAAAGCCGAGTTTCCTCCGTGCCAAGCAATCAACGAATCGATCGCGTGCGGCACATAGAGGCCATAATTCCAAGCATTCCCCTCGATGAATCCCTGGCCGTGGGTGTCCAATGGGTCAAACTTGGCCCGAAAGTTTCCATCCGCAAGCCGCGGCCGCATGAAACCCGAATCTTCATCCCATACCTCCCTGTAAGCCTTTGCTCGTTGCCCGAATCTTTGGGCCACCTCATCATTTCCAGCGGCCTCCGCCAATCGGGCAATGCACCAGTCGTCATAGGCCAATTCCAACGTTTTCGACACCGCCGAATGGCTCAAATCATCCGGGACATAACCGTAGGTCATGTAATCTCCCAATCCATCAAAATAAGGAACTTGGGCGGAGCGGACGGCTGCATCCAACGCACGGGTCAAGGGAAAATCAGGCACTTGGGTAACGAGCGCGTCCGCCAAAACCGATACCGCATGATATCCAATCATGCACCAATTTTCATTGGCATGGTGGCTCCAAATTGGAAGCATGCCATGCACGCTTTCATCGGCATGAGCGAGCATGCTCTCCACCATGTCAGATGCACGCTGTGGTTGAGTTAAATTCATCCACGGATGAAGCGCCCGGTACGTATCCCACAAGGAAAAAACAGTGTAATTGGTGAAGCCATCAGATGAATGGATGTTTTGATCCAAGCCTCGATATTGGCCGTCAACATCTTCGTACAAAATCGGACTCAACATACTGTGGTACAATGCTGTATAAAACGTTATCTGACGATCCAAATCAATTGATTTGATGTGCACCTCAGCCAATGCATCATTCCACAAATCACGCGCTTCCGCCTTCAATTGATCAAAAGACTTGTTAGCCGATTCAGCGACGAGATTGGCCATCGCTCCCGCCGTACTGACGGATGATAAACCCACAAGAACTTCATGGGATTCACCGGCTACAAATGAACCAAAATCAAACCAAGCACGCAAGTCCCGACCCGCCATTTCCGGGAAGCCATGTGCTTCATCGAATCGCCGGTAAAAACCATTGTATGCCAGATCTTGTCCTTTCTCATGACCAAAGTCCAAAATCGAATGATCGAATTCCATCGCGAAATGCACCAATCGGGTTCGGCCCCAGCCTGTCGTTTGCCGATACCCTACCACGGTGGAGTCGTTTTCCACCCGCACAAAAGTCCAAACGTTCTTATCGGGGTGGTGATAGATGTTGTAGGCAAGATCAACAGCAAGGTGCGCATTGCCGCCATCGGCAAATGTGTATCGGTGCGCGCCCGTGCGCGCTGAAGCCGTGAGTTCAGCATCAATCGCATGACGGTCCAAACGCACACTGTAATACCCCGGTGAAGCTTGCTCGTGCGCATGATCAAATGAACTCCCAAAACTCGGACCGCCTCGGACGTCGGATGCCAGATTGGGGCGACCCACCGTGGGCATCACCAACAAATCCCCCAGATCACTGTGTCCGGTCCCGCTAAATGCAGTGTGTGCAAAGCCCAAGATGGTCGTATCGCTATATTGATAGCCAGCGCAATAGGCATAAGTCTCGGGGTTGTACGCCCCTGAATCATCCACGATGGGTTCGAAATGCGTTTGCGGCGTCAATTGCACCATCCCATAAGGGACCGTCGCCCCAGGATAGGTATGCCCCATTTTCGACGTTCCGACCATCGGGTTTACCCATTGCGTGTAATCCAGCGCCGAGCGATTCCGCGAAGAAGCTGTCTTTCCCGAGTCAGAATTCACTGACTGGCAAGCTGTCATCAAAATAGCCAAGGCGACCAATGTCAAAACCGTTCGTCGTGTCTGACCCTTCGCACAGCAAATGAATCCAATCCGTTCAGTGCGATGATGCATGAGTCCTGAGCATATGTTCGACAAAAAACGCACCGACGTTTTCGACCAAAGGCTGACCCTGAGCAGAACGTTCAGGATGCCATTGAACTCCTATGTAGCATGGATAACGCAACGTATCTTTTCGTGCCACTCCCTCTATCAATCCGTCTGGGGCCTTCGCCCATGCCTCGAGCCCATCAGCCAATCGATCGATGCCCTGGTGGTGGTGTGATACAACCGTGGATGAATCTCCGGTCTGCCAATTGGCAGAGGACCACTGGCCAAGCGCTCGAACGGCGTGCGTCGTGTCCGAAGTATTGCCCGGTGCTCCTCCCCGGTGTCCATTGTGTCCGAGAACATCCGGCAAATGCGGATGCAAACTTCCTCCACCGTGTACGTTCATGAATTGCATGCCCCTGCAGATGCCTAAAAAGGGCAAGCGTGCCCGATCCACTTCATTCAATAAGAATGATTCCAGCGCGTCGCGCTCCAAATCAATGTTACCGCACTTGAAAGTGTCCGCAGCTTGTTCATACCTCTCGGGATGGATATCTGCACCTCCCGTGAGCAATATACCATTCGCCTCAGCCAAAGCTGCGTTCAATTCCTCTGGACTTAGCACGGAGGCATTGTACCATCGGATGGGCCGAGGAGCCGCAATCGGCTCTAAAAAATCCTGGTACGTTCGGCCCTCAAAAAGCCGGGAAGCTACAACCACAAGCGTATCGGAATCAACATCAGTATCGGGTTGATTTTCAGCATGGTTGCATCCCATAATGGACAATGCAATCGGAAACCACAGGTACATTCGCATGCCACGAATTTAGTTCGGAAAAGACAACCTTTTAGGAGGCCACTTGTTAGCTCAGTAAAGTCAATAAGATGCCATATAAATTGCTTGTCATGGGCGCGAGCTCAAGCCGGAATTCAATCAATCGTACCCTTGCAATCTGGGCGGCCGAGCAGATGGATGCGCAAATGGAGACCGTGGATTTAAATGATTTTGAAATGCCCATCTATAGTGAGAATCGACAAGCTGAATCCGGGATACCTCAGCTGGCTCGTGATTTCAAGGATAAAATCAATGCATGCGATGGCATCGTCATTTCATTTGCAGAACACAATGGCAGCTACACGGCGGCGTTCAAAAACATCATTGATTGGGTTTCAGTGGTCGAAAAGGATTTGTGGTCGAACAAGCCCATGCTGCTCATGGCTACTTCGCCGGGAGCGAGAGGCGGTAAGACCCTCCTGGAATTAGCTGTGACTGATTTTCCGCGCCGTGCGGGTCAAGTTTGTGCGCACTTTTCATTGCCTTCATTTTACAAAAACTTCAAAGAAGGCATCCACGAACATTCCCTCAAAAAAGCGTTTGATGCAGCCGCACTCGCATTTGAAAAAGGAATGGAGATCCAGCCGGATTTAGATGCCTGAATTCTACTGTTGCGTCTGCAAAAAAAACATCGGAAAACAGAGGTGAAACGAACACACACACTGCCTTTAAGGCTTATCAAGAAAGTCCTCTTAAAAACCCAAATGACTGATTAACAAACATTTCGAGCGATCACTTGTTAGAACGTTATGCAACGACCCACCCCATTCCATTCGTTCGCTGAGCACGCGTTAAACCCTGCCATGCGCCAGATGATTGAGCGATTCCTGGTGACCTGCGCCCTGGTTTTGTTTTTACTCCACTTGGCCCTCTACGCAGGGAATGAAGTGTTCATCTGGAATTTGCCAGAATCTCTCTTCGGACATCCGCTCGCTACCCTTTACACGCCCTTCTCGGTGATCCTCATCGCCGAGGTCTATCTGCTGATCTATTATTTGCCGACTTCCTTCGCACGTTCGCTTGGCAAGCAGATTGAAATTGTGGCGTTGATTGAAATACGGTCCGTTTTCAAAAGCTTGGAAGACACCTCGACATGGCCTTGGGAGGCTGCATTTTTCCCACACATGCTTTCAGCTGTGGCTTTGGGTGGCTTGCTAGCCTTGTTCTACCACCTGCTCCCGCGGCGGGTTGCCCGGCTCGAAGAAACAGAATTGAAAAAGTTCGTGCGTTTCAAAATGGGAATGGCCGGGCTGCTTACGCTCTTTTTCATAGGGTTGAGTCTCTATTCCATTGGAAATTGGATTTGGGAATGGGTAACCTATCCCGAAGCACTCCACTCCGATTTGAACAGTGTGTTTTACAATGAATTTTTCACCGCACTCATCTTGGTCGATGTGCTGCTGCTCGTGGTTTCGTTCAAATACCTGGATGACTTCGGATTCGTACTGCGAAATTCCGGGTTTGTTGTATCGACTATCCTGCTCAGGCGGGCGCTGGGCATCGAAGCATGGTATGCCTTTTCCTATGAAATGACAGCCATCTTGTTGGCGGTCATCATGCTCTTACTCCAACGAGGATTGAACAGCCGTAACGCGGAAGAGGCAATTTAAAGAAGGATGAGGGTGTTGGTGGGCGTCGGAATCTAGCGACAAACTTGCCCATCTGAGCATCCAAGGCAACCGCTAAGGACAATAATTCCCATCTGGAGCCAACAGGGGAATTCCATAAGCAGCGTCGGTGATCAACGCGTGCACCCGTGCGTCTTTCCTTTCGAGTAGCTCGGGCGAATACAGTTCCCACTCATCCGCTATCCGACGGGCCGTCGAGGAATCGTTTAAAATTCCCATCATACTAACGATTGCCCAATACACGTATTCAATGGCCATGCATTCATAGTCGCAGGTCTCATCGTCATAATGGTACCACGCATTCTCGGGCTGCTCCTCGGGAATGGACATAAATTGACCGCCTCGAGCGACATCCATGGCAGCACTCAACAAAGAAGAATTGGGCCCCAGTGAAAATGCCTCAGGGTAAACAGCAACATGGCCAACATGATTGATGGTATGAAGTACCTCTTCAACGGTGGCATCACTGCCCCAGTGCCCGGGCCGTTGAGGGTCGATTTCATCCTTGTATAGAACAGCACTTATGCCCTCCCCTTCGTAAGCGTCGAAAAGTGCTTCTTCCGTTTTGCATCCTTCATGACTCAAAACAGGCATCAAAGCCTGACCTTCTTCCAGCGCTTGCTGCAACATCGGATCATCCACTCTTCCATCTTCATTCTGGTCTAGCAACTCCGCTGCAACCGCTGCCACATGCAGCAGCTTTGCATCTGAAATCCCCGCTTCTGCCACCACATGAAAACACCCCAATACATGGACATAGTTGGAAAAACCTGAAAAAGCCGCCTCGTCAGAAAACGGATTTTCTTGAATCGTGAAACAAGTCGATTTCTGAGCCATCATGGCCGGTTGTGAAGAAAACCACGCCATTAGAACCAGGATTAATCGGGGCATAAAGCTCTGAAAGTTTCGCATTTCAAGGCAAGGTAGTTTAAATCGCATGGGATATTTTTTAGCATTCCCTCAGAAGAAAGGCCGAATTGTCGGGCATATGACGGAACTTGCGCGCTGAAGAACACACCGCATTGGATTCATTCGACACCCTAGGCCTTTCCGCCCCGATCCTCAAAGCCATCGGCCAACTTGGCTTTGACACCCCAACAGACATTCAGAGCCAAGCCATCCCGCATCTCCTTCAAGGCGACAGGGATTTCATTGGACTTGCCCAAACGGGAACGGGAAAAACAGCGGCGTTTGGCCTGCCCTTGCTCGACCACCTCGATGCCACAGATGACAGCGTTCAGGCACTAATTTTGGCGCCAACGCGGGAGCTGGGACAGCAGATTGCCGAACAAATTGACCTCTTTTCCAAGCACCTCAAAGGCATCAAAAGTGTGGCCGTTTATGGCGGCGCAAATATCTCTACGCAAATCACGCAACTCAAGCGACCGCGCCACGTCGTCATCGCCACTCCCGGCCGGTTGATTGATTTGGTGAAGCGCAAGGCCTTGAAACTGGACCAAATCAAGTACCTCGTTTTGGACGAGGCAGATGAGATGCTCAATATGGGATTCAAGGACGAATTGGATACCATCCTCGAGTTTACACCGGACACCAAAAAGACGTGGCTCTTCTCAGCGACGATGCCACGGGAAATCCGTCGCATGGTCAAACAATACATGGAGTCTCCTTTCGAGGTAAGCGTCGACCCCAAGACCACAGTCAACGCCAACATCGAGCACAAATATGCCGTTGTGAAGCAGTCTGACAAGACGGAAGCGATGGGGCGTTTTTTGGAACTGGAACCCGATTTATACGGTGTGGTCTTTTGCCGAACCCGCAGGGACACCCAAGCGTTGGCTGAAGACCTCTTGAAAATGGGCTTTCGAGCCGATGCACTCCACGGTGAAATGTCGCAACCCCAGCGCGACCGGGTCATGAACCGCTTCAAGAATCGTGACCTTCAGGTTTTGGTTGCAACGGATGTTGCAGCGCGTGGAATCGATGTCAATGACTTGACCCACGTTTTTCATCACTCCCTTCCGAGTGAGCAAGCCTATTACACGCACCGTTCGGGCCGAACGGCTCGTGCCGGTAAGAAAGGATTTTCTCTGGCGTTTATCAGCAATAGAGAAAAGGGCTACATCAATCGAATGGCCCGTGA
>CAXDQP010000028.1:0-12877 GCA_963991335.1 uncultured Flavobacteriales bacterium | reverse complement strand
AAATCAGAAGTTGTCCAAATCGGTTGGGCGCATGATGCCGAACCATTTGAGTGTTTTATCGCCGATGCCCGGGACTTCGACGTGGATGATGTAGACGCCACCAGCGATGGGGACGTTTCGTTCGTTCTTGAGGTCCCAGTCCACCGAAGTGAGTGGGTCCGCTTTTGAGAACTGCCGCACGAGTGTTCCCTGCAGGTTGTAGATGCGTATGGTGCATACTTCCGGCAGGTTGGTGATCTTGATGCGGTTGTCGAGTTTGCTCGTTTCGTACTGGCTGAATGCGTAGTACGGGTTGGGCACAACATTGATCTCATCAAGGGCAGACGTCAAGACCGTGTCTTGCATCGGCACCGCTGCAATGTCCTTCGTGGAGAACGTGTAAAGTGGGTTCCAGAAGTTCGTTGCACCATCGTAGTTGTCTTCGGCATCGATGTTGGTTGGGCTGTACTTTTCATACGCCTTGGCCACACGCAAACGGATGCGGGCGTCATTGGGAATGAGTCCGTCCTCGATGGACAACAACTCAAAGCCTTCGTTGAGGAGCGATGAACCGACCCACGTGCAAGCGCGGAATACGCGGCGCACATTGGTGGTAGAGCCGCTCACTTCGAGGTTCTCGTAGAGGTACGCACCTTCATCATAGGCGGGCATGCGGTTCTCCGTTCCCTCCTCGTATTGGGAGTTCTTGAAGACATAAATCCAGTGCTGGCCACCGGCATAAATGGCGCTTCCGCCACCGCCACCACCGAAGCCACCACCAACACCGCCATAGATGTTGGGAGAAGGATTCCACAGCATGTCGTCGCCGTTGTCCGCTCCAAGCCAAGAGTCCTCACCGAACGCCATGTTGAGGCGTTCACCGGTACCCACGTCAATGGCATACCCTGGGAACCAGCCCATGCCCATCGGTTGATTGCCCGGACCTTCGTAACCGCTTTGGCCAGCGTATCGGCCGTTCTTGTCCACCGACGGGTGGTGACGCAAGGTCAGCTTCTCCGGTCGTGTGTTACTGCCATCGTCACCGTCTTCGTCCTGTGCCAGTTCATAGACCGACTGCATCTCAAGGACAGGACAACGCGTCCACAAATCCTTGTTGCTCGTCAATACCACGTCCACGTTGTTCAATCCGCTGATGCCCGAGAACGGCGAGAGGTCGCCCTCCAGTCCATCCACGGTAGGCGCAATGTTCGGCAGGCTCACCACCTCACCCGTTGGAAGCTCCACGTCGCCCGTGTAGCTGACCAAGCAGTAAGGGGCCCATGTGCCACCGAGGATGCCCTCGTAAACTTCGTCTTCGTCCAACGGATTGCCCGTCTTCAAATCGTTGAAGATGACTTCCGAAGGAACATCGTCTGCCCCTTCCTGATTTCCAGCACGGATCCAGTTCAATTCACTGAACCCTTCCTGGTCAGGAATGCCCACAAACCAAGGCTTGGAGGAGTCGTCAAACGTGATGGAAGCATGCACCGGCTCGGTGAACTTGCCATCTTCCGGGTATGCATACTGGTGAAGCGTCACAGAGAGGCCCCAGTCCAAGAGCAACTCTTCGTTGAGCAATGCAATGGAGGTGGAAGACTCGTGAACGGCCTTGTAATCGTTGTCCGGATCATCATCCGAAAGCATGGTCTCGTTGGTCAACGTCCAATACGCATCAATGGCATCTTCGAGGTCCGCATCGTCGCCCGCTAGTCGCAACTCAAACTCCGCATCTGGGACGCGAATCGGATCCACCACGCGGATGTCCACAGGACCGTGGCCAGCGGTGTACGTCACCGTGGAGGCAATCGTATTGTCCAAGATGTCTTGCTCCGAAGCAAACGTCAATTCCAAGTCGCCCCGGCCGTTTCCTTTTCCTTCCAAGCGCGTGATCTCAACGCCAGAGCCGTACTCCGCGTTTTGAACCGTGCCTCCCGCCTCAGGTGCAGGGTTGTGAGGAACGCCCGAGTAAGAACGAATCGAACCTACAGCAGCCTTACGCGAAGCCTTGAACTGAACGTCTTGGCCCGTTCCCAGTAAGGCATTGAACGGACGGTAATTGTTATATCCGTAAGCCAAGACCATGAAATAGTAGGTCTTAAAATTCACCAGCCGGTTGTCGCCTTGGGCAAAGGCATCCGTGGTAACCCGCATGCTATGAAAAATGCCTTCGTCCTGGCCATCGGCTTCAAGGATTGGAACCGATAACTCCATGGTCGGATCAAACTCGTAATTGATGACCTGGGACACTCCGTTTTGAACGTCGCATTGAGCAATCAATCGCGCAGCGTCAATGTCACCGAGATCAGAAGGGCTCACCGCATTGTCCCGCAATTGATAAACCAAATAGCCCTCGAATCGATAGCTGCGTTGCTCTTCGCTCAATACGGTTCCATCCTCCAATTCGGTCGGAATCGATGGATCATTGGCGCTGTACTCCTCTTCATAATTGTTCGAAAGTGGATTCGTATTGGTCAAGTAGAGAATGAGTTCATTTTCCAGCTCTTGAATGCTCACATCAGGCGCATCCGGTCCAGAAACAATCTCAAAACAATTATCAAACAGGGATTGCGCCTTGTCATCGGCCAAACGAAGCAATTCAACGCTTTCGAAGGGTTCTCCAGCCGTTGCTCTTGCCCAAACCATTCCCACTGTGATATTGTTGTAATCACCGGGTTCGAGGGTAAAGGGTCCTGCAGATTGCAAAAACAGGCGGTCACCAGGCGGGTTTCCAGCACCCACCTCGGTCCATGGCTCCACATCAACCCCTGTAGTGCCCCAAGCATATGGATCCGTGTCATCCGGAAACATGTAATCGGCCGGAATTTCCAAATCGGCGCCGGTGGCTGCGGTCAAACCGTCGCCGCCATACGCCATGCGCTGACCGTTCTTCCAAAAACCACGCATGTAGTTGTAATACTGTGCTGCTAGCGTTGGCTGGCCATTGATACCGAAGTTCCAGTTGTAGTAGATGAACTTCCGCATTCCATAACGCTCGTTGTCAATGATTCCGTCGCCATAGCCAATGCCAATGCCTTGGTAAGGAATCCCCAAAGAATCAATGGCATCACTGAAATTGGTCGTCAGGGGATTGTCAATTGAATCCGCGTCTTGGTATGGGCCTTCGAAGAAATCCACCCCCATGGCCGGCGGATTCTCGCCGTATCCAATGGAATAGCTAGTGGCTTCATCGAACGCGTCGCCATTGTATGAGTATCCCAAGCCTCGGTTTACATCCACGCCGACATAGTCATCCACGTGCCCTCCCAAATCACAGTCTACCCATTGAGCGAAATAGGTCTCGGTAAGGGTTTGGGTTCCTTGGTTGATCAACACGTAGTTGTAAAACTGCATGTTGTTGACCTCATCGTTGGTCGAGAAAGCAAAGGCTTGCGCTCGAATTTCCATTCCAATCGGCTCGCCCTGCGACTCCGAGTGGATGTTTCCTTTGTCATTGAAAATCCAATAGTACGTCTGGTCGCCGTACAGCGGGACAGGGTCCTGGCGGCGGCGCTCTGCACAGTCAATTTCCTGGAGGAAATCGTACCAGGGATAATCCCCAGCAGACGGATCGTAAAAGCCGTTTCCGTCGTAATCATAGAATGGCGAGAGGTAAAAATCCTGGTTCAAACTGACATTTCCGTGCGCCGGATATTCAAAGAAGTAAGACGGAATGCTATAGCCTGTTGGAAACTGCTCTTCCATGTCACAATCAGGATCCCCTGCACAGTCAAAATACTGCCGATGACGCATGGCATCGGCCCTTTGCGAAATGGCAAATCGATCGTACTGCTCGCAGACTGAGGGACCCACCTCGGCGGCTCCTGTATTGGTCAATGGACCCGGCCAAAAATCGTTTCCCGTATTTCGATACCGGACCGCAGCCAATTTCAATTGCTGATCGGGACTGATTCCCCCCAACCACAAAGCACCTCCATAAACAACCGAAACGCCTTCTTCCTTGGGCACCATGAAAGCACCTTTGTCGATGGCCCTGTTGTACCAGAGTGCTCCGGCATTTTCAATGAGAGCGCGAACATTGTTCCATTCCAAATCCCGCAGCGCAGTCGCAGGGGCACACGCCTCCGCACGAATTTCGCCACCCTCTGCCGCATGGGTTTGCGGTACCGGAAAGCCTTTCTGAAACAACGGTCCTCCGTTGGCACCCGTTTGCGCATTCGCTTCAAAACCCATCAAAAAAACAACGCTCCAAAAAGTGAAGATTCCCGCAGAAATCTGGCGAAATGAAAAAGGTAATGTGATCATGATTCCGAGCTAGGGAAGCAAGGTACAGCGCTCAATTTAAAAACAAGACCTTCAGACAGTTGGAATCAATCCAGCACTTGTTCCAAACGCATTTCAGAGGTATAGAACACCCATCCGCATACGTTGTGTGTGGCAGAACCTCCCGATAAAGCATCGCAATAATCCCGCACCTGTTTTGCGTGTTTCGAATGCGGTTGGCCCGTCTTATAATCAATGACGTGCCAGACACCTTCCAGCTCTACCACACGATCGGGTCGTCCAACGTTTCCTGCAATCAAGCGCAATGCTCGTTCGGCAAATACATGGGCATGCGGTGCGTCAAAAAACCGCTGCATTTCTGGGTGCCGAAGAACGGTCTCTGCGGAATTGCAAATGATCGAGCGATGCTCGGGCGAAAGCAAGGCCGTGCGCATAAGTCGTTCTTTGACAGCACCCCAATCTTCTCGAACCACCACCTCGCTGAGCACGCCGTGGACGGCGTTTCCAAAATCCCTCGGACTCATCTCACCGGAGGGCAGAGGCTCCGACCAGTGTGCCTTGGGTCGAGCCACCAGCTGTTCGTATGATTGCCCGAGCACGAGCTTTGGATTTAAGCGTTCAATAGGCGCATCGGGCGAAGCTGCATCTTCGGACGGTTTTCGGTCCAATTGGCCATGCACGGATAGCACGTTATTCTGAAAAGCGTCTGGAAATCCCTCCTTCCAAGCCTTCCAGAGGGCATGGGAAAGGCTCTTTGTTGTCGCGCTTTCTTCCGGCTCAGACTTAAATTCCAACAACACGTCCAAGCGCTCAATTGCGCGCGTCATCGCAACGTAGGCAATGTTGAACGCATCCAATTGCGTTCGACCAATCTCCTCTTCTCGAATGGCGTTCAATGGCGTATCCTTCAAATCCGAATCGCGCAGCAGCGCTGCTGGCAGACCATACTCTGAAGCATCCAACAACACGGGCAGTTCATCTTTGAATTTGGTGAAATCCGAGTCGATGACGGGTGCAATCACCACTGGAAAGGCGAGGCCTTTTGCCTTGTGCGGCGTCATGATTTGTACCGCATCGTTGCCTCCACTGACTCGAATGCTGCGTTTGTGGCCTTTTCGATCCCACCAATCCAAAAATGTGCGCACCGTTCCGTTGCGCTGAACGCTCAATTCTTGAGCTGCTTCGAGCATTCCCTCCGCGTACGCAGGGAACATCCACCCCCAACCGAGGGATTCAAAGCAATGGCCAACCACAGTTGTGAGAGGCTCCGATGCGTATTGCTTCATCTGCAATAGTGGAGCGATGGCCTCCATGAGATCAATCGTCTTCAATTCATGCTTGACAAACGAACGGCCTTCTGAGTCTTGGTAATTTTGTTCATCCAAATGAGTTTGGAGGATTCGGGCCTCATTGTGCTCCTTGTGAATGGCACAAAAACATTGGGTGAATTCAATCACGTGCTTCGGGTCATCAGGCTCCATCGCCATTCGCATCGCAGCAACCACGCCGCGGGGAGCAGGATGTCTTCCCAAATGCAAGCTCTCTGACGTCCAGGGCGTAACGCCGTGATCCAACAAATACTGTGCAAGCAAAGCACCGTCACGATTGCGCCGCATCAGCACAGCGACATCCTTCAGTCCGAACGCTGAAGGATCTTGTGAAGGCACGAATGTGCGCTTTCCGTTGGATTCGCTGAGGTTGCCTCCAGTATGCGCCAAAATGCGATCCAGCACCCAACGGTGGCGCTGGGCCATGCGTTCATCGCTGTCTTTTTCAACAAGCGAGCGAACGACCACTTGACCCAAAAAAGATTTGGCGGCGTCTTGGCGCAAACCTTGGTAAACCGATTTCAAACCTTCAGGAAGTGATTCTTGGATCTTCGTGAACCAACGGTTATTCCAATCGACGATGGCCGATCCGGAACGAAAATTCTTCCCCAAAGTAACTGATTCTTCGGTCCGCTCAAGAGTCGCAGCTGCCATTTCAAGCACTGATCCTGGATCACCAATCAATTTGGGCAAGGCCTCCAACTGCTCGTAGTTTCCATTGCGCCACCTGTAGATGGCTTGTTTGCCATCGCCTACTACCATTCCCATGTTTCCTGTGGACAGGATGTGCTCAAACAGTTGGACGAGGTTGTGCCATTGCGTAATGGACGTATCCTGAAACTCATCGATGAAGATGTGCTGGTAACGGTTTCCAATGCGTTCGTAGATAAAAGCGGCTGGGTATTCGCGGACGATGGTGGCAAATTCTCGATTCAACGTGGACAGCAAGCGCACGTTGCGTTCTTCCTGCACCGCGTCCAATTCCGTTCTGATCAATCCCAAAACTCCAATCATACTGACCCTTTCCTGCAAATGCTCGAAGAGTTTGAATTTTGCCCCTGATTCTCCTTCATAAAGCGTTTGCCATGCTTCGACCGCTTGGAGCGCATCCAGCAAAATGCCTTCCATTCGATGAATCACATCCGACGCGGCATTCTTTTTGAAGAATTCCTGCGATTCTATCTGGCCCGAAAGACGATTGCTCATTGGCGGCTTACGCCCGGCACCTTTCGCAACACGTAAAAGCCACTTGGGCAAATCTGCGTGTGAAAAATCGGAGTGGTCCAATCCTTGATCTTCAATCGCTTGAAGTGCTTTTCTAGCTTTGTCTACCACTTCCTTGCGTTGCAAGGCCAGCGTTTTTCGAATGGCTTTGCGGTATTCATCCAAGCGTTTGGGATGCCAAACCGTTGAATCCAACGCATTGAGGGCCACCTGCATATTCTCCTAGGTCACCTGCTTACCAAATTTGACCAACTGGGACTTGAGTTGCGCATTTCGTTCTTCCTCAACCTGCTGGCGGACAAAGCCTTCCAACAATCGGGTCAGTGCCTCTTCTCCTGGCCGACCCACTCGGTCCAAGACGCGCGTCACGGCCGCTTCAACAAGGGCATCCTCATCCAATTCGATTTGAAATTCTTCATCCCATTTGAGATCCCGTGAAAAACTCCGCACCAAACGATTGACAAAGCTGTCAATCGTCATCACACTGAAATCCTCGTACCGATGCAACATCGCTTCGGAAAGCATCCGAGCACGACGCTGGATTTCACCGGGAGGCAGCGTCAAGGATATGGCCGCATTTTCACCAGAAGGAGGGGCAGTCAATGCTTCCCACATGGAACCTTCGCCCAAAGAAACCGCGACAACATCTTGCATAATGCGGTCCTTCATCTCTTGAGCCGCCTTATTGGTAAAGGTGATGGCTAAAATTCGTCGGAAATAGTGCGGGTCATCATGGCGCAGGCAGCAAGTGAGGTAATCCTGAACGAGGCGGAATGTTTTTCCCGAGCCGGCAGAAGCCCGAACAATGAAAAACTGACCTTCTCGCACGTTTTGCGCCATGATTTACCGGAATTTGTGACTAAAATGCAACTTCAGAGCAAATTAGGTGTCTTATCTTGAGAACCCACACTGCACCATGGAAAAGCACAAAAATTTCTTCACAATTCGGTTGGACATTCTTGCTATTGCATTCCTGCTGCTTGTTGGCTGTCGTCCCCAACCGAATGAGCCAGAAATCCCCGGTTCCATTCGTCTGGAATTCAACCTCCAATGGAACGGGGAGGATTGTGCCGTTGGAACGGTTCAAACCGACCACTTGGACCATCCTGTTCGCATCGATAATTTGCAGATGTACATCGCACCCATTGAGATTCGAAATGAGCGAGGCGAATGGCTTGAAATCAACGATGTCGCTCTGTTGGACTTTGGGGTTCACGGTCAAAAAATTACGGCAGCTGCAGATGTTGGTACCTACAATGCGATTCGCTTCGGCATGGGGTTACCGGCCGACATCAATACGGACATTGACCCTGCATCATACGCCAACAACCATCCATTGAGCGTGCCTGGATCTGCCGGAATGTTTTGGACCTGGTCTTCCGGCTATGTCTTTGTCAAGTACGAAGGGAAATTCGCCTCTGAAAGTGGGGCGCAATTGATAGAACCGCTCTCCTACCACTGCGGAACTGACGCAAGCTACCGGACGGTGGTCTTCGAACTGGAAGATGTTTTCGCCATCGAAAGCCAGGAGCTCACCGCGTTCACGATTGATTTCAATGCTGCTGCAGCATTGGTTGGGGAGCAAGACACTATTGATATCGTCGAAGATCCGGTCACCCACAATGCCCAAGGCACCGTGCTGGGGGAGCGCCTGATGGACTTGATGGATGACGCCTGGAACCTCACAAGGCAATGATGGGTTCGAAGCAGCTGAGCACACTCATCGCCGCATTGATCCTCATTTCCTTAACGGGATGTGAACGGTGCAATCCGGATTCGTGCGATCCTCCATGCGATGCCATTGCCACGCCCTATACCTTGGAAATTCCCCCTTTCTTCCCGCCAATGGACATTCCTGAGGATAATCCTTTGACGGAAGAAGGAATTGAGCTTGGAAGGCTGCTTTTCTGGGAAAAATCCCTTTCTGCGGATGGCACCATGAGCTGTGGCTCGTGTCATTTGCCGTCCGCGGGATTCGCCGATCCGAATCAATACAGCACTGGAATCACAGGAGCACAAGGGCTTCGAAATGCGATGGCCATTGTGAACATTGGCTGGTCCACTTCCTTCTTCTGGGATGGGCGGACGACCTCCCTCGAGGAACAAATTCTCGAGCCGGTTTCGCATCCAGATGAGATGGCCTTGCCATGGGATGAAGCCGTTTCACGGCTGCAAAATGCCCCAAACGCAACCACCCAAACCGATTATCCAAGTCGATTTGCTCATGCTTTTGGGCCCGGCGACATCACCGCTGAACGAACCACTCAAGCCATTGCTCAGTTCCTTCGAACGCTGATTTCTGCCGACTCAAAATTTGACCAATGGCGCCGTGGAGCAGCGACGCTAACGGACGACGAATTTGCAGGATACGAGATGTTTATCCGGGAAGGAGGAGATCCCGAGACAACCCCCGGCGGTCAATTTGGCGGGGATTGTTTTCATTGCCACAGCGAGGCGGGTTTGCAATTCAGTGATTATCTCTTCCGAAACAACGGCTTGGATAGTGTTTTTACCCAAGATCCGGGGCTAGCAGGCGTGACGGGAAACGCGTTAGACTCCGGACGCTTCAAGACACCAACGCTGCGCAATGTGGCATTGTCAGCACCTTACATGCACGATGGTCGATTTCAAACCTTGGAAGAGGTCATCGAGCACTATAATTCAGGTGGCTTGGCTTCAAGCACCATCGACCCATTCATGAAGTACAATTCCGGTGGCCTTACCCTGAGCGCTGTGCAAAAAGGAAACCTTTTGGCTTTTCTAAACACCCTCACGGATACAGCCTTCATTGCTGACCTTCGATTCCAAGACCCCCATTGAAGCCTGAATTACAGCAAAATTTGCTCTGGTCCGCCAAGAACAGAAAGGCCATCAAGAAGCAATTCCGACGGTGGAAAAAACAGCCTCCAAAAGTTTTGGATGTGCAATTTGAAAGCGCTCACGATGCCGTTTTCGAGACGGTCGATTGCCTCACGTGTGCGCACTGCTGCAAAACAACGAGCCCAATTTTCAAGGAGCGCGACATACAGCGCATTGCGAAGGCAAAACGGATGTCCATCTCACAGTTTTCAAGGCAGTATTTGAAACGAGATGATGAAGGAGATTGGGTGTTGCAATCTTCCCCGTGTTCCTTCCTTGATCCGGAAACCAATGCCTGCTCGATTTACGATGTGCGTCCGCAAGCCTGCCGCGAATATCCCCATACGAATCGAAAAAATATGGCCGGGATTTTGAATTTGACAGAACAAAATGCGCATTTGTGTCCGGCAGTCTCCTCGATTGTTCAGAAGATGATGGAAGCCGCTGACAGCGATTGAAATGTAACCTACGCGGATTATTGCCGTAAAAGGCGATATGATCCGCTTAAAAATCATATCATTCGCATTGTTAGGTAGCTTATTGTTGCCTCAAACAATCCTCGCGCAATGCGCGACAGTACTGGGTTCTGATGGCACTGCCACCAACAATCCTTCTTGGTACAGCTGCTCGGGTTCCAACGAGCTTCAAATCGAGACTTCATCGGCTTGGACCGACTTAGTCGTTGATTGGGGGGATGGTTCCAGCTCGGAGGCAATCGGAACATTCATCGTTGATGATGTCCCGTTAACACACGTCTACGACGGTAGCGCTAACGATTACACGGTTGTGCTCTCCGAAGCAGACGGTTCATGTGAAATTGTCGGGCATTTTAGTATCGGCATGCCTGAAAGCAATTTCACGAGCAGCGATACACTCATCTGTCAAGGCAATTCCATTCAATTTTCACAAGGTGCAGTCGGCGTCGATTACACTTGGAACTTTGGTGCGAATGACATTTTCCTGCCATCCGGTTCCGGCAATGTGAGTTTTACTTTTCAAAACGCGGGGACCTACGAAGTTCAAAGCGTTATTTCTATTCCTGGATCGGATGCCACCTGCACCGACACATCCAGCATCGTCGTGGAAGTTCTGGAAAATCCAGTGGTCCAAACCACATTCACAGCCACAGAAGGCTGCGGAGATGTTACTTTTTCAGCGGAAGCTTCAGCGGCCGATTCATACATCTACGTGTGGAGCTACAACAACGGCCTACCCATGTTCTACAGCGGAGCAAACTTGGAGTCGGTCACATTTGATGCCGTGGGCAATTATCCCGTTGTCGTCGCAGTGACGGGTTGGAACGGATGCCAAACTTCTTCCCAAGAAATCATCACGGTGCATCCTGAACCAATTGCTGATTTCTCATACGATGCAGTCTGCCAAGGCGAGCCAACGATTTTCGTTGATCAATCAACGGCACACGCTACCTCCAACATTACAGGTTGGCAATGGACATTTGGCGACGGAAACGAAAGCTATGAGTCCAACCCATCAAATGGCTACGCATATACAGGCGATTACAATGTCTCGTTGATCGTTACAACACCTGAGTGCACCGCATCAACTTCTCAATTGGTTTCGGTACATCCCAACCCCACCGTGGGCATTACCTCTTCTGTTGATACGGGCTGCTCCCCATTGGAGGTGACTCTTGCTGCAGATGGTGTGTTTGCTGACACGTTTGACTGGGACTTGGGCACAGCAATGGCATCGGGCGAAGAAATTGCGCACGTGTTGACAACTGCCTTAAATGAAAACCCCCTGCACGAGATTGCTGTAACGGCCACTTCAAACGAAGGCTGCACGGCAACCGAAACAATCGCAATCGAAGCACTGCCTTCGGCCATTGCTGATTTCACGATGGCTGCTGATGCCGGATGTGCGCCTTTCACTCCCGTGATCACGAACACCTCGTTGGGTGCAATCAACTATGAATGGTGGTTGGATGGTGCATTGGCTTCTTCTAGCAATTGGAACACAGCGTTGGAAAACAACGGCGATTTCATTGCAAATGCAGAGATTGAGCTCATCGCCATCGCGGCCAATGGCTGCCACGATTCCAACGTGCAAGTTGCACAAGTATACCCACAAGCGGATTTCAGTTTCACCTTGCCAACCGACTCGGTTTGCTCACCACTGGAATTCACCTTGCCCATCGTCAATGGCTCCGTCAATCACGAATGGAACCTGGGCAACGGAGCTACTTCCACCGCGGAAGCTCCGAATGTCTTTTATCAAAATACCGGTACGGGTTTGATGGGCGTCTCCATTACGTACGCTGGAATGTCCCCTTTTGGTTGCACCGACATGCATACCGAAACGGTTTACATTCGCCCGCAACCTGTGGCATCTTTCACTTCGGATGAAGTAGATGGTTGCGAGCCACTAGCAGCAAACTTTGAGAATACTACGATCAACGCCGATAGTTACATCTGGGATTTCGGCAATGGCATTACGGATGATGGTGAAACGGCTTCCTATGCCTTCTCCGCTGCCGGAGAAGTGGCGAATTTCCAAGTCACGTTGACAGCAATAGACGATCTAGGATGCTCCGATGTTGCAACACAGACCATCACGGTATACCCTGCCGCTGACTTTGCACTGGATTTGACATCTGCGCCGACTTGCGCTCCCGTCGAATTGACCTTGCCTTCATTTGATGGACTTTACAATTTTGATTGGAACTTTGGTGACGGAACCACCTCCACTGAAAATGGCCCTACCCACGTCTGGGAAAACGAAACCGATGCGGCCGTCGCATCCATCATTACGTTAGAAGCTGAAACGGAATTTGGTTGCGGAGGAATGGCAGTAGCCTTGTTGCAAGTCAAGCCTTCCCCCACTGCTGAATTCAGCACGGACATCGATTCCGGTTGTGAGCCCCTTGCCGTAAACTTCATGAGCGAGGCCAACCTTGCGGATTCATTTTCTTGGGATTTCGGCAATGGCGAAACGGCTGCTACCGAAAATGCAACCGGGCAATTCACAACCAATGGGGACAACACTGAATTTGACATCACGTTCACTGTCACCCATGCATTGGGCTGCACCGATTCTGCCACAAAAGCGGTAACCGTGTTCCCGGCGGCTCTGGTTGATCTCAACTTCGGAATCGATTCCGTATGCTCTCCTTTGACTTTAACCATGCCTGCTTTCAATGGCGTTGAGAACATCACATGGGACTTCGGCGATGGAAACTCTTCAAACGAAGCCACTCCATCCCACACCTGGGAAAACAATACCGG
>CAXDQP010000027.1:0-12930 GCA_963991335.1 uncultured Flavobacteriales bacterium | reverse complement strand
CTTCTTGTATGTGGACGAGGGCGGATGAGTCGGGTCAGACGCTCCTAGGAATCTCTATTTGATTCGTTCCTTCGTGTTCATGGATGATTCTGCCATCCATGCCAAAGAGTGCCACGGTGAAACGTTTTCCAGCGCGCTCGGGGGTAATGGTCAACCCAGCAGATGAGGTCTGAATTTTCCACGCATCGGGTGGGGTTGGAGATTCGATGCTCGAAATTGTCACCGGCTCGACAAAAACACCATCGATGAAGTAAAAGGCACCGTATGTGCTCACAGCGCCGGTTGTGGCAGGATTTGCCTCGAGCACGGTTTCTGCATCGGTTTGAAAGTTGCCGATGGTGATGTGGTCGTAAGCAGCATCGGCAATCACCGTGTCTGAGATCAACGTCCAGCGGATGTAATCGCCCAAAACTTCCTCTGAGACAATTTGAGGAGTCGCAGCCAGCACACCGTCGTTGTTTGCACTGATCGCTCCTTCGCTCAAACAGGCGCCAAGGCCATTGGATCCGAATTCAATGAAATCAGCGAGCGAGGCATAAAATCCAATTGTGTAGGCTTGCCCCGGAATGAGCGGCGAGGAGAGCGGCGACTGGATGTAATGCCGTTGGTTGAAATCGGGAATCGTGTACGCATAAATACCGGCCATTGATTCACCATCCAAGGGCATCTGTGAGCCTTTGATACCAATGGGGCCGGGGTAGGTGCTTGTGGGCTGGGCATTCCAGCAATCGGAATTGACGTTGGTAAAGAACAACTGGGGAGTGCCCTGAGAGGGGCTTGTGCAATCGATCAGGATGTATCCGAAGTCATATGCTCCCATGATCCCACAGAATGATTCATCGCCGCTTTCAAAACTGCCATCGTTGACGAGGTTCTGAGCTTGGGTTTTGCCTGCGCATAAAAAAACGAGGATGGCCAAGAAGGCACGGGATGGATGAGAATGTTTTTGACTGCTCATGTTGTTCTGCTTTTGAAGGTTGCAAGGCTAGTACTTTTCTTCGTCAAATCGATGCCTACGAAATGGTTTTAACATGCGCCGTCCCTGCTAGCGAATGGCACGGGCCACACCAAAGAACAAGTTACCCGTGAGTAAACGTCCTTTGAATTGACCGCTTTGATCAGGAAGTTCAGCGCTTGATCGACTCGCATGTTTCATGGACGACATCCGTGCCGAAAGTTCTAAGCTCCAATCCGGAGCGATGTCATAGGTGGCGTGCATTCGCAGCATAGGAGCCAAGGTGATTCGGTTGGACGGAAATTCAGCATCGCCGTAATCGACAATGTTGCCTTCTTGCTCAGTAAAGGTTCTCCCACTCAGCGAGGTTCTCCAATGAACGAGTGCTCCAAGAGCGAGGCCCCCGTGTAAAATGGGAGTCAACGACCATTGGTTTTGCCATTCCAAAGGAATGGTGATTGTACGCAATCGATTGTGATGGACTACACGCCGTTGTGCCACAACGAGCACCTCCGCAGCGCCGTACACGGAGTTGAGCGTATCACCGGTATTGGGATCAACTTCAACTTGCAATAAGGCGCCGTCAATGGTAGTGAATTGTTCGAATGTCCTGTTATAATTGAGCTGATGGACGAATTCGTTCCATTCAATTCCCGCTCCCCATTTTTGCCGGAGAGCATCGAATTCGATCATTGCGCCCACGCTCCATGATCCATTCGATTTCATGTTGTTGTTTTGGGCAAGGAGGTTTGCGCCGTCTTGTTCCAAATAGCTGAATTTACTCCAGGTCGGGCCCTGGTAAACGCGAATGTTGAACGAACGACGAAGGTCGTTATGCGTGCTGTTTTTTTCATCGATTGCCGCTGCCATTGGCACTAATTCAGCGGCAGGCAGTGGGCTTGATTCTGGAGGGTTTTGGAGATCCAGAAAAAGCAGTAGAGTCAATGCAGACATCGCACTCGCGTGCTCATCCTTCGTTTCAACTGGAGCGATCTTCAGGTTTTTTGAGGAGCCCAAAGGAGCAGTCGCCTCGAGCAATTCATTCGCAACAAAAGCGGAGGACTCGGGGGCTGTGGATTTTTCAACGTCCTTGGCAGGCACATCAAGATTGCTTTCAGAATTGGCAGCAAGCGCAGCACTTGAACCTATGGCATCGTTGTTTTGAGTCACAGGTGCGAGCGCTCCTGATGCTGAAACTTCAGAAGCCTGTGTTTGCTTTTGAATTTCCTTCGGACCTACGGGCGATTCGGCATCAGGGTACACAGACCATGCGATCGCCGCCACAACGCCAGCCGCGGAGAAGAGTCCAGCGATCCGTCTTCGAGTACGCAGGCGATTCGCTTTAAAATCATCGGCGTCCAATTCCGACGCAATGGAATCCCACAAAACATCTTGTTTCTGACGAGATAATGGGCTGTGCTCCTGTCCAAGCTTGTCTTGAAATTGTTTTTCAAAATCATTCATGCGTTCAGTTTTTGACGGATGTTTTGCTCATCTGATTCCATGGAAAGCAAGTGTTTTTGAATCCATGATTTGGCCCGTGAAAGTCGCTGCCGTGAGAGATCTCCTGAGATTTCCAAAAGGTTGGACGCTTCAATGTGGGTGAAGCCTTCGATGGCTACCAGCATGAAAACGCTGTAAAAGTCTTGCGGCATTTTGCTCATTTCGTGAAGAAGCTCCTCGACCGTGAGGTCATTGATGGCAAGAGGTTTTACAGCCAATTCATGCTGCTCCGCGTCCAGAGTTGTCGTTTCGTTTGATGTCGCTTTGACCCCATATGTAATCGCTGTGTTGATTGCGATGCGCGAGGACCAATTCAAAAAAGTGCCTTTCGCTGAGTCAAACTGGGAGAGGCCGCGAAAAATTCGGAGGTAAATTTCCTGCAAGACATCGTTCCACTCCTGACTCTTGTACAATTGCCTTTGAACGATTGCGCGTAAATACGGCAAGGTCAAGTCGTAAAGCTCTCGTTGTGCTTTGCGTTCGCCTTTGAGGCAACTTTGGATGAGGTGATCAGGCACCGTGGTCATCATTCGAGTCGTTATGAAATCAGGGAACGTTGATGAGGATTTGAGCCAGACAGCCCAGAGAATCGGTGCATTCAATTCCGAAGAAACCTGAGTTTAAGTCATTGATTTCGATGAACCCCGTTGATTCGGAAAGGATGCCATTTTCCAATGCCGTCCACTCTGGAGACAACAAAGTCCATGCGTAGGGTCCTTGTCCACCATCGATGTAGATTGAGGCTGATCCGTTTCCTGATCCATCATCGGCTTCAGATGACACAAATGTCACCGAAATGGCACAATCTGCAGTGGTAACGCATTCGCAGTTCGTTGTTACCAATCCTTGAATGCTGTCGTTGAGAAGGCACGCGTCGCCCACGTCCCCCATCAATTCGGGACAATCCCAACCCGTTAAATTCAGGTCGACGTTCGCCATTGCTGCTGTCGAGCATCCTTCAGAATCATTCACAATCAGTTGGTAGATGCCAAAATCGAGCGATGAAAGCGCTGGGTTTGAGCCCACCAAGTCTCCGGATCGGTACCATGCATAGCTGTAAGGCTCTGTTCCGCCGGTCACAGAGCTTTCGAGCATGCCAATGCCCGTGCCGTCATCCGGAGAGGAGTTGATGCCGACGCTCATTCCGCAGGGCTGAGTCACAACGCATTCACAGTCTTGTGAAACGAATCCAGTTACCAACCCGCCAGCCAGCTCTTGAAAACAAGAATCACCCACATTCAACTGCAGCAGTTCACAATCGTAGGAAGGGACAAGGACAATGGTTTCGTGCGCACCTTCCTCCAAAATGATGAGCTCATCGATGTCTTCCTTTTGACATGCCAACAAGGCTGTGGAAAGCGCCACAACCCCACAAAAAGCTCCAAAAAATGAGTGGCGGTAATTGCTGTTTCTCATGCGGTTAATAATCAAATAGGATTCGAAGTGAATATGAAGAAATCCCGCAGGCGCTGGGCCTGCGGGATTTAAACTCAAAGCAGAAATGAGTTAGAGTGCTGCCTGATCAGGCATCATCGAATCACGACTTTCTCTGTGCGAATAAAGCCGTTCTGTCGAACCTGGCAGAAGTACAAGCCAGGCGCGAGGTGAGTAACATTGATGCTATGCGCATCGTTGGTCTCTCCTCGGTTGCGAGTTGTTTGTACAACCACTGATCCATCCATTGAGAGCATGGTGATGTCCACCAGACCGGCAGAAGATGCTTCCCAATTCAGGCCGAATGAACCGTTGACCACCGGGTTTGGCACGACGTTGAAGCCAAGTTCATTTGCCGGTTGTTCGTCAATGCCATTGACGACGCCATCTTCACCGTTCATGATGGTGATGCTGAATCCGTCCATGAATCCGTTGATCCAACCTAAGGAGTCAATCTCTAGCATTTGGCATGAAGTCGACACGCAATCTTCTTCTTCGTTTGAAACGGTAAGACACAAATTGTATGGTCCGCTTCCACCGTATGTCCAGGTAGGAAATGGATCGCTACTCGTGCCTTCGTCTCCAAAGTCCCAAGAATAGGTGTTGCTTTCATCGTAGCCCCAGATGAATACAAATAGTTCAAAAGGAATCACGTCGTTTTCGTTGTACGCTTGCACCACGGTGAAGTCAGCCATGCAGGCGTTGGGTTCCTCATAATCAACACATTCGCAGTCTTCTGAAACGATTTGCAGCATGCCTCCATTGCCACAGAAGTCTCCTACATTGGCTTCGAGTTCAGGACAATCCCAAGCTGTCGGGACGTCTTCCCAACCGAATGCAAGGCAGCCGTTGGCATCAGTGATTTGGATGAAATAAGAGCCCGCTTGCACACTATCGAGCGTAGCATTTGTACCGAGCACTTCATCAAAGAAATTCATCCAAACATAAGCGTAAGGAGGCGTGCCTCCTGATGCAATGGCTTCCACGCTTCCGGAGCCTGTTCCATCGTCGATTGACAGTAAATTCGTTTCGACGACCAGGTCGCAATCTGGAATCTCAATGCACTCGCAATCGGAACTGATTTCACCAAAACCACCATTTGCAGTAGTGCACCAGTCACCTATATTTCCGCCAAGATTAGGGCAGTCAACATCATTGCCTCCATTGCCGGGGTCCCATGAACCATCCCAGTCGTTCGCTTCGATCCACTCCCAAACATCGGAGCACGCTTCTTCGTCGCCTGCTGCTGCTGCTGCAATGGATTCCAAGAGACCACAGTACCACCAAGCATCAGGATTGTCTGGGTTTCCGCATTCCATTGATGCATAGAGCAAAAGGAGTCCAGTATCTATGCCTTCAAAGCAATTTTGTGCATTATAGACGCAATCACAGTTTTCATCTATGACTCCCCAGTCACCTTGGCATGGGTCACCAATGTTGCTCATGAGGTTCGGACAATCCCATTCGCCATCGCCGCCGCCGTCACCACCACCACAACCTACATCTAGACTCGCCACATAAACGATGTCAGTAGGAGTGTTGCTTTCAAAGTCAATCGGAGGTAAAATCGTGGTGTCTTCACCGCAGATGACGGCTACAAACATCGATAAATTGGTAATCGACTCTTCCCAGTAGTATTCTGTGGTAAGCGTTCCAACTGGGAACATTGTAAATGTGTAATTCGGCTCATACTGTTGCCAACCAGAGCCCATTTCGTTTCCTGTGCCCATCGAATCTGGGAGCACATCGAAAGCGAGCTGGACCTCAAACATAAATGGATCTAAATCAGATGACGTACCGTTCAATTCGAGATCGAGCGTGGTCTGGCCAAAGGCCGATCCGAGACCAAAAAAGATTACGGCGAGTGAGAGGAGTGTTTGTTTCATTTCAATCAGAAAGTTTTGTTCATCAGGGAATACCACGCTGAGTCCTCTATGTGACAACGTTTGAGCAGAAAGTTAAGGGATGGCCCATTAAAAAGACATAGCTTCGGCTCATGATTATCAAGCGCAATCCATTGAATCACAGAGAAACATCATTTGGATTCATGGAGGTGCTGGCGGAAGCAGACGGCAAGCCCCTTGTAGAGTTTTTGCATTTTGACCGAAACGGCAGAAGCCATTCCCATGATGAATGGGAGATGGTAAGAGTAACAGCCGGCAGCGGGAAAATCATGGTGGGAGAGGAAGTTGTTGTGGTCCGTGCAGGCGATACATGCCGCATTCCACCGCACACCGCGCACTGGATGGAGCCCGATGGTACCATGGATATTTTGATTTCGTATATCGCGGAGTGAAGGTGTGTGCCACGTCATCCACGTGCAATGTTTCAAAACTTACGGGGCTCAATGGTGAAGTCCTTTGATTGATGTGCTTAGTTAGCACGACTAACCTTTAATCTTTCATTTCATGAAAAAGAGAATGATTGGAACCCTCTTGGGTTTCTTGGCCATGTTTGGCTTCGGAGCAATTTATTATGGCATTTTAACGGCGGATGTTCAAGCTGCCATGGCGTCTGAATTTTCCAGTTGTATGAGTGCTGAGCCTAACATGCTTTACATCGTATTGGGAAATGTCCTTGGAGCTTTCCTCCTTGTATATTCTTTTGATAAAATGGGAATCAATGATGCGAAATCAGGAGCTTACCAAGGTGCCATAATCATGGCACTTGTTTTTGCGATGTCCAATCTGTTCATGGGCGCACAATTCACAATTTGGGATACGCAAGGATTGCTTACCGAATGGATCGTAGGGATTGTGCACGGCTTGTTAGCTGGTGCTGCCATAGGAGCCTATAATTCAAAGCTCAGTTGAGCGGCTGAAGATTATTTTACTCGAAAAGCTAAGCCCGGTGGACAGAAGTCTACCGGGCTTTTTCATGAAGTTTGTTTTTTTAGCGAATGCTACTGAACCATCAAGCGCTGCATGGATGACGTCCCAAATTCGCCCACTTGAACGAGGTAGGCTCCGCCTGCCCACTGACTGACGTCGATGGGACGGCCTTCCCACGTGCTTTCCATGACCACGCGGCCTTGGAAATCTAGAATGATGATCGGGCTGAATGCCGGACAGTTGCGCAATGAGAAGCTTTCGGAAGCCGGATTCGGAGCAATGGTCCATTGCGGCTCGGTTGCTGTGGTGGTCAATTCAAATTCATCCACGCCGGTGACATTGCCATAGATGTAGTATTCATACTCCGCGCGGGCTGGTGACAATGAAATGGCATCGGCGTTGGATGCGCGGATGTAGAACATCAGATTTTCTCCGTTGGTTTCGGGGAGAATCGCTGTGTACATACCATCGTTCGCAATGGCGTCTCCTTGCGTCCCGTCATCATACATGGCAATGGACTGGAAGTCGCTTGCGATTTCACCGGTAGTCCACATCAGCTCCAAGCCCGTGGCATCGATGGTGGGCACCTCGACCATCCCATTTTCAACCACAACGGTGCCCATAATGGGCGCGTCATCTGAAACTTCCGGATGATTGCTCAAAAAGTCCATGCGTTCTTCCACGGTACTGAGAATCCCTCCGAAGCCCCAGTCTGACCAGAAGGCGCTGTATACATTGGTATTAAAGTAGACAAACGGGAATTGATCGTTCGGGTCGATCTCAGCTGCATCGTTCGCGAGCGCCTGTATTGCCGAAATTTCGTTGGCAATTTCTTGGATCTCCATCGACTCTTCCATGATCGTGCGAATGTGCGCGAGGTAAAGTCCACGATAAAGCGGCTGGCTGTAAAGGTATTGCATCAAAGGACGCTCATCCCACGTAGCTCCGTTGCCTGTGAAAAATGGGTCAAAATGATAGACATCATTGGGGCTCCAATAGCTCCAGCCCATAATGGCTCCAACAAATGAATTGTCGAAATCCCAAGGAATCATTTGAAACCGACCCTCCACATCTTGGTAGAGGTAGTAATTGTGAACATAGTATCCGTTGTAGGTATCCAAATTACTGACCACCGTATTCACAGCCATGGCCCAGAGCACACGATCAATGTTCAGCACATCGCCCAGGTCTTCAGGGGTGAATTCCAAGGTATTGATCAAGTCAAGCAACGCTCCCCAGCCGTGGTCGGACTTGATGGTGTAGCTGTCAAAGTAATTGGTGGTGTCCGCACCCAGGTAGCCCAATGAAGGGATGCCACCATCGGTGCCGCCTCCGCCATTTTCGCTGCAGAAAACGCCGGCTCCATCGCACTTGAATAACACGCCATCATTCTCATCAAAGTGCTTGTTCAAGAACTGGCGATTGATGGACTCTGTGTTGACGTAAAGTCCGGTGTAGTCACCTTGGGTATGCAACTCAATGAGGTTGATCTCGGGCGTTGGGAGGTATTTCCGATAAATCCTACTTGCGATGTATTCTTTGCAATACGTGGGGTCGAGCCATGCATTGGCCAATTTGACCTTGTTGTATCCCATTAAGTCTTGCCCCGAGATCCAATGGTTGAAATCCAGGTTGTATGGCACTTTGACACTCCCCGCGTCGTTGGGAAGGCAAAAGGTGGAATTGCCTTTGTAACGGACCCCTACACTGTCCACGGAAACCCCATCAATGGAGACATTGGCGGGAATTCGAAGGGACGGCTCATTGAAAAACGCATTGACGAGCACATTGTGGTAGTCGGCGTCTTCGAACGTGACATCCATCTGGCGCAGAATGCTTGGGTCGAACAAACTCCCAGCCTCGTCATAGCGCTGCTGGGGGTCGTGAATGATTAAGTTTTGGGAAAAGGACAGCTGAACGATAAAACTCAGCATGAACAGGCTCAGGCAAAATAGTCGCATGCCACAAAATTACAGCATCTGAGGAATCAATTCCACAAGAGGGCGTTGAATGCTGTGCTCGTGGTATCAATTTGCAATCCATACGTTTGTTTCATGAGCACAACAACTTCTTGCTTCACGGGATCGGCATAGTATTGAGTGTTAAAATAACCGCTCCAAAAGAAGCGGCCTTCGCCGGGTTCGGATGATTTGACACCGAAAGCCAGCCCTTGACTCCATGGTCCGGACAACAGCCCTGGAGCTTGGTCTGCCATGATGCTGTCGATGGTTGCGTCTTGCAATATTTGACCGTCTTCACCAACTCCACGGTCGAGGTACATCTGCAGGAATTTGGCATAGTCGCTTGCGGTGCTGGTCAGTCCCGCACCTCCGGACCACAATGGCCATTCCTCGTGTTCAGGATAATCGATGGAATACGAAGGATGCAAATGGGTTTGCCAACTCAGCCCCTCTTCAGCAAGCTCCATGACATTTGACAAGCGTGAGCGATCTTCCTCGGGCACCACGAAGTGCGTGTCCTTCATACCCAGCGGGTCAAAGATCTCAGCCTCGACAAATTGAGCATAGGATTGACCTGTGGCTACTTCGATGACGGCGACCAGTATGTCGAGGCCCAAACTATACGTCCATTTTGAACCGGGCTCGTGGGCAAGTGCCAATTGGCCGATGCGTTCTGCGTTTTCCAACGTGCTTCGCTCGTCGCGTGGAAACAAGTCCGTGACGTCGTATTTGGCATAGAGTTTTTCGAAACGGGGGTCACCAATTTCGCCATAGGGAATGCCACTGGTATGGGTCATCAAATGTCGGATCGTCATCACATTCTCCGTTGGAATGCTTGAAAAAGAGGTGTCAGCGGCCAAAGAATCCAGGACACCGATCTCTGCAAATGCAGGAATGTACTGAGCGACGGCATCATCCAAGCCCAACAAACCTTTCTCCCAACAAATCATCGCAGCCGTGGCGGTAATGGCCTTGGACTGGGAACAAATGCGAAACAAGGTATTGGGCAACATTGGTTGTTCCGAAAGTGGATCGGCGTGCCCGTAGGCGCGGTGCAAAACGACCTCTCCTTTCTCGGCTGTGAGGAGCACAGCACCCGGAATCTGATCCGCATCCACAGCAGCCTGGATGGCGCCATCCAGCTTCAGCCTACGCTCGTCCAAAGGCTCAGTGCAACCCGAAATAACGAGGGCGACCAAGCTGAAAAAAGTAAGTAGGAGAGGTGCAGGGCGGGAAATGTTATTGTCCATGAGGCGAAGTTATGCATTGGGAGTCTACGTCATAATTCCCGATGTTTACAAGATGGGGAAAGAAATCAAGGGCTTCTTACTGATTGCCATTGCTGCGTTATTGCTGCCAATTTCGGTAGAGGCCAAGCATCTGATGCACGTGGACGCTGAGCGCCCTGCCGATGAGAAGACCGCTTTGCTCATCATGAATGGATTTGGCGGGAGCAAACGCGCGTGCAAGGCACAACTGGCATTTTGGAAAGAGCAGGGAATGGATGTCTTCATTCCGGAAGTTTTGCTTCGGTCTTCTTTGGCGGTGAGCTCGGAGGCAATGGATTTGTTTATGAGCACCTATCACCTCGAAGCGTATGCAGAAGTCAAGGTCATCTGTTACATCGCAGGCGCTTTCCTGTTGCACACGCATCTGGAAACGAACGATTTGCCCAATATGACGAGCATTGTATATGATCGCAGTCCCATGCAAGAGCGCGCACCGCAAGCCGTTATTCAGCGCATTCCGATTCTAGGAATGCTGAGCAAAGGCCGGGTCCTCGAAGACCTCAGTGATGTCGAATGGCCAGTGCCACCTTCCGGCGTTTCCATTCGGAAAGGATTGATGATTGAGAACCGTGCAACGGCATTGATGCGATTCCTTGAAGAAGAATGTCGGGCGATGGGCCCCCTCAATTTTGATTGGAAATCCATGGATCCCGATGCCGATGATGCATTTCACGTCGCACTTGACCACGATATGATGTACCGGCGATGGGACTTGTTGGGTGAAGCCGTGATCCAATTTTTCGAAACGGGAAACTTTCCGAAGGGGCTTCCCAGAAACCGCATTGTGGTTGATCCTTTTGATAAAACCATGCCCATTCCCTGATTGCCATTCCTTGCGTCTCCCATGAAGATACCAAGTACATACAACCTCAAGCCGGCGTTTCAGCGATTGTTGTCGCCATTGATGCATGCGCTGAGGAACGCGGGTGTCACGCCCAATGCACTGTCATGGATGGCCGTTGCGTGGTCAGGGGTGCTCGGCTGGATGTTTGTGCTCGGTGCAACCAATCCCCACTGGTATTTCGCGATTGCCGGCGGGCTTTTGTTGCGCATGGTGCTGAATGCTTTGGACGGAATGATGGCGCGTCATTTTGAAATGACCAGCACGGGCGGCGCATACCTCAACGAGCTCGGCGATGTGGTGAGCGATGCCTTGGTCATGTGGCCGCTGGCGTTGTTGCCAGGTGTCCATGTCGGATGGGTCGGTGGTTTGCTATGGCTGGCGGCTTTGAATGAAATGACGGGAGTTTTAGGCGGATGGTTAGGAGGCGAACGTCGTTATGAAGGGCCCATGGGCAAGAGCGATCGAACGCTCGTTTGGGGCCTGTTTTGCTTGGTGCTTGGCACCGGAGTAAATGTTACGCCGTACGTGGAGAAGGGAATCGCGGTGGTCATGGGCTGCTTGGTCTTGAGTACATTAATTCGAATTCGAAAAGCATTGCAGGCATGAACAAATTGATTCCGATGTGGGGAATGAACGCTGATATCCAATGGGTGATTCTCATCATTCTGTGCATTTTGATTGCGAGTTCCATTGCGTGGTTCATTTTGGGCAAATTGAAACCTTCAAAACTGGCGACGGAGTTGCAGGTGCGGACGCGATCGTGGTGGGTGATGTGCGCCTGTTTCATGGTCACGACGCTGGTGCATCCACTTGTTACCTTGCTCGGTTTGATGTACCTCAGCTATGCCTTGCTGCGGGAGATGTATCCGTTGCTCAACCTGGATGCACGCGAACGGAATACCGTCTTGGTCTGCTATGCCACGGTTCCAATTCAATACGGGCTGGCTTATTTTGGAATGGAGACCCTTTTTCTGGCGTTCATTCCCGTATTTATGTTTGTCTTCATCCCTTTTCTTCTGGTGGTGCGCGGTGAAACCAAAGGGATTGTTCGTTCGATTTCCTTGATGCCCTATTCGTTGATTGCCTGGGTGTACGGGATGAGCCATTTGGCATTGTTGTTTCAATTGCCCGAATATCCGGGATTCACGGCCGGACCGCAGGGCTTGTTGTTGTACCTGATATTTTTGGTGGGGATGAATGATGTCCTTCAATTTGCTTGGGGAAAGACCTTCGGGAAACGTCCGGTCCTGCCCACAGTCAGTCCGAACAAAACTTGGGAGGGATTGATCGGGGGCGTGCTTTCCATTACGCTCATTGCCGTCGCCATGCGATTCTTGACGCCACTCAATATTTGGCAGGCTGCAGTTACGGGCTTTGTAACGGCCATCACGGGTTTCATGGGCGATGCGATTGCTTCGGGCATGAAACGAGACATTGGGATTAAGAATTCGGGCCACGCGATTCCAGGGCATGGCGGTTACTTGGATCGGCTGGATGGATTTTCAGCCGCAGCCGCTCCGTTTTTTCACTTGATCTTTTTCTTCTGCTACCATTAAATGGGGAAGTGCGATGAAGAAGATGTTGAAATCACACAAACACAGCGCTCTCAGCCTTCCCGCGTCCGCCTCTTGGAGGCGCCGAGCAATGCTCATTTTTCTGTACAAGTTCTTCTGGCGTGCGGTCTTGGGTGTGGTGATCGGACTGCGGTATCTCGGGGTGAAGAGCGATGTTCCGGACGGCCCTGTGATATACATCGCTAACCACAATAGCCATTTGGATGCCATTTCCATGATGACGGTGGTGCCACGCCATCGGCTTCACTTGACGCATTCCGTGGCAGCTCAGGATTTCTTTGGCAATTCGTTCTTCCGCAAGTGGTCCATGGAAAACCTAGTGAATGCCGTGCTCATTTCCCGCAAGCGAGGTGCCAACGATGTTGATCCGATTGAGTTTTTGGACAGCTTGCTCCGAGCCGGACGCAGCCTGATTCTATTTCCGGAAGGCACGCGCGGTGTGCCCGGCTCAATGGGCGATTTTAAGCGTGGTGTGGGCCATTTGGCTTCCCGCCACCCCGGGATTCCAGTCATTCCCATTTACCTCGATGGTTTGTACC
>CAXDQP010000026.1:0-13544 GCA_963991335.1 uncultured Flavobacteriales bacterium | reverse complement strand
TACAACAGCTCAAAAAGATGGGCAATGTAAAAGATTTGATGAGCATGATTCCGGGCATGTCCAAAGCATTGAAAGGAATTGAATTGGATGACGACTCCTTCAAACAAGTGGAATGCATCATTCAATCCATGACGCCACAAGAAAGGGCCAAGCCCGAGCTCATTGATTCCAATCGCAAAAATAGAATTGCCAGAGGATCTGGGACCGATGTGCCGCAAGTCAACCGATTGCTCAAGCAATTTCAAGACATGAAAAAAATGATGCAGGTAATGACCAAAGGAAAAGGTGGCAAGCGCAGTCGAATGGCCAACTTATCTTCTTTCAATAAATAAACAGCTAACCGCTCCATGCAAATTATAGACGGAAAGGCGACCTCCATCGCCATTCAAGACGAACTAAAGGCTGTCGTAGCTAGTCGCTTAGCAAATGGATTGAAAAGGCCACATCTTGCAGCGATCATCGTTGGAAACAATCCTGCAAGCCGAGCCTATGTAGGCCATAAAATTAAAGCGTGCGAATATGTCGGATTTGAAAGCACGTTGGTGGAATTGCCGGAGTCAATTGATCAAAAAGAACTCAAACAGGAGGTTGAGAAACTCAACGAGAATCCGACCATAGACGGATTCATTGTGCAACTTCCACTTCCTGACCACATTAATGGCCAAGATATTCTAGCGTGCGTTTCTCCTGAAAAGGATGTGGACGGATTCCATCCGATCAATGCCGGTAAGCTCAGCATTGGACTTCCTTGTTTTGCCCCTGCAACTCCTTCTGGAATTATTGAATTGCTCCATCGCTACGGAATTGAAACTGAGGGGAAACACGCCGTTATTTTAGGACGCAGTGCTATTGTTGGAACGCCCATGACATTGCTATTGAGTCGCAATGCCAACCCCGGGAATTGCACCGTCACCATGTGCCACTCCCGCACCCGAAACCTGGAAGAAATCACGCGGTCTGCCGATATCTTGATTGCTGCGATTGGCCGTGCCCACTTCGTAACGCCTGACATGATCAAACCCGGTGCCGTTGTCATTGATGTCGGTATCAACCGAATCGAAGACACCACCCGAAAATCAGGCTCGCGGCTCACGGGTGATGTCGCAATGCATCTACTTGACAAGGATTGGAACGGTCACATCACGCCGGTTCCTGGCGGTGTTGGTCCCATGACCATTGCTATGTTACTCAAGAATACATTGGAAGCTACAAGCGAATGACCCATTGGTCCACGGAAGACTCGGCGTTCATGCAGCGAGCGATTGAAGTCGCGGAGCTAGGAGCGGGTTACGTTGCCCCCAATCCCAAGGTGGGATGCGTAATCACAGACGAATCAGGCAGAATCATCGGAGAAGGCTGGCATGAAAAATTTGGTGATTCACACGCAGAAGTCAATGCCCATCGTTCCATCGCTCCCAGCGACCTCCATCATCTGCCCAGCAGCACTTGGTATGTCACGCTGGAGCCATGCAATCACCAAGGAAAAACACCAGCCTGCGCTACGCTTATTGAATCCATACAACCCAAAAGAGTACTTATCGGAACCGTGGATTGCAACCCCAGGGTCGTCGGTGGCGGGATTGAACGCTTGAGACAGGCTGGAATCCGGGTTGAAACAGGCTGCCTTGAATCGGAAGTTCGATGGCAGAACCGGCGATTTTTCTGTAATGTGGAGCAAGATCGCACGTATGCCGTTTTAAAATGGGCACAATCGCGGGACGGGTTCATGGATCCTCGAAACACCGCGGAGCGATCACAGGGCAGCGGCAGTGTCGCGATCACAGGTGAGGCGTCACGAGCCATAACACATGCGTGGCGCGCAGCGGAAATGGGAATTGCCATTGGGGGTGAAACAGCGCTTGTCGATGAACCACAATTGAATGTGCGGCACGGCCGAGGAAGGTCGCCAAAAGCGATTGTAATTGACCCCAATGGACGCTTGCCTTTGCACCATCCACTGATGCGCCGACAAGGTGCAGATTCCATCATTCACATCGTGAAAGACCCGTCCTTATCCCGCGCATCAGAATCATGCCAGTGGAATCCCGAATCGGGCCTGAAAATGCTCCTAGGCAAGCTTTGGAAAGAACATGGGATTTCGAGCATACTGGTAGAGGGAGGCGCGCGAACCTTGCAGCAATTCTTTCATGAAAATATTTGGGATGAATTGAAAGTGTGGACTGCGGCGAACGAGGCAAAAAGCGGATTAAAAGCGCCAGAATGGCCTGAAAATGCCATTCCTCCTGTACACGAAACCGCATCAGGCTTTGCCGAATCTGACCGCTGGAATTGGGCGATCAACCCAAACAATGGTTGACAGATGTTGCATGACTAACTTCGCCTCATCCCGATGAACCCGATAACCTACCTGATCATTAGCATATCCCTGAGTACAGGAATATTCCTCTTGTTTCAAGCGTTCAAATCGTGGAACATTGATTCCTTCAAGGCCATCGTCATAAATTATGGTGTCGCAGGCTCACTCGGTTGGTGGTTGGCTGGAGGCACCGACACGTTTCGTCGCGCTTGGGAGTCGGATCCACGCTGGGTTGGTGCGGGTCTCGCCGCTGGAGGTTTGTTCATCTATCTGTTTCAATTGATCGCTCGAAGTGCTCAGGAAAACGGCATCACAGTCACCTCCATTTCTGCCAAGCTCAGTATGGTCATCCCGGTCGCTATCTTTCTACTCTTTGACCCCGGAGACCCAGTGACGGTTCAAAAAATTGCTGCGATTGGACTTTCCATCCCTGCCATTGTGCTCTCCTCTTGGAAACCCGAACAAACTAACAATGAAAAAAACTGGCTGATTCCAATGGTCATTTTTGTCGGAAGCGGAATGATCGACTTCATGTTTGCCGCCTTTTCAAGTCCTCAGTTCATGAAAGAGATCGCGTTTCGCTTATTGTTCCCTTCCCTCCCGCTGAGCACGGCTTTTGCCATCGGCCTGACATGGCTCATCATCATTCGCAATCGTGAGCAACATGCATCGTATCGAAGCAAGAACACTTGGCTCGGAGGCATTTTCCTTGGGGTGATCGACTTTGGATCGCTTTACTTTCTGCTGGAATCCTAAGACTATGTAAGCTTGGACAAAAGCGCCATCATGCCCATTAACAACTTAGGAATCATCATTGCGAGCGCTGTCCTCTCACTGCTCTTATTCAGTGAAAAACTCAACATGCGCAACATCATTGGTCTTGCATTGGGCGCAGGTGCGATCGCCCTGCTCTACGCAGAGCACACATGAAGCCTCAAATCTGCGGACGCTATCAGTCCTTCTCCGGTGCGGACTCTGAATCCCCTGAGCCATCCGCATCCTCGGATTGCATCGCTGCATCGCGACGGGCTCGCTGCATGGGATTTTCTTGACTGGAAGCGCCCCAGCGCGAACGGCCCTCGGATTTGAACAATTCAAAACGAGTTGGTTGCGGCCGAGCGGGCCAATAGTTGTCCGACATATCCACATCCGCCGTCTCCAACATCGGATCTAAAGTGATTTGAGTGACCGGTGCATCCGTCACAAAAACCTTTGTGACGGTCGGTTCACTCATTTTCCAAATTTCAGCGGGGATGCGTCGAATTTCATTTCGACCATCTTCGTACTCAAATTGCACAATCAATGGCATAACCAATCCTCCCTCGTTTCGGAACGTGATTTCATAGAAATTCTTACCACTTGCGAGCATGGCCCGTTCCTCCAAAGACAACCGTTCCATCGCTTCAGTGTATTCTACCTTGTCCACCTCGAGCACCATGTAATGATCGGTTGTCGTGTAAAAGTCATTCAATGAGACGTCTTCTTCGATGTACGTGCGCGGAATGAAATCAACGTCACGCATCAAAGAGACATCTGCAGGCGCTGCATCGTCTTGTTTTCGCTCAAAAGCTGCTTCAATTTCCGGGTCTTGGGTGTCAATTTGATACCATTTCACCTCGTCCATAGCGATATCCACGTGGTCAGTCGTGTAAAACCAGCCGCGCCAGAACCAATCCAGGTCTACACCGGAAGCGTCTTCCATGGTACGGAAGAAATCTGCAGGCGAGGGATGTTTGAATGCCCAGCGCCGCGAATACTCCTTGAATGCATAATCGAATAACTCTCGTCCCATGACCGTTTCCCGCAGTATGTTCAATGCGGTAGCCGGCTTGCCATAGGCGTTGTTGCCAAACTGGTAAATGGACTCCGAGTTGGTCATGATCGGACTGATCCTCGATTTGTCTCCCCCCATGTAATTGCGAATGTCGCGCGCGCGTCCTCTGCGCGTTGGGTAATTTCGATCAAACTCTTTTTCAGTGAGGTACTGCACGAAGGTGTTTAACCCTTCATCCATCCAGGTCCATTGCCGCTCATCGGAATTGATGATCATCGGGAAGAAATTATGGCCAACTTCGGGGATGATGACGCTGATCATTCCAATCTTCGTTCGCTCCGTATACGTGCCATCGGACTCAGGACGTCCACCATTGAAGCAAATCATCGGATACTCCATACCGATCCATTTGGTGTGAACAGAAATCGCTACGGGATATGGGTAGTCCACGGTAAAGTCAGAATACGTCTTCAAGGTCTGCGCCACTGCTTTTGTCGAGAATTGTTCCCAGAGTGGGTTTCCTTCCTTTGGATAATAGCTCATTGCCAACGGCGAAGCGCCGCCCACCTTCACAGCCATGGCATCCCAAATGAATTTTCGACTTGATGCCCATCCAAAATCACGCACATTCTTTGCATCAAAAATCCATGTCTTCATTCCTGAAGCCTTGGTCTTTTCGTTTTCCCGAGCTTCTTCTTCTGTGACAATGATCACGGGCTGGTCATATGTGCTCTTCGCCTTTTGAAACCGTTTGCGCTGGGTAGGATTCAATACCGTCTTCGCGTTCTGCAGCACTCCGGTAGAAGCGACCACGTGATCTTCGGGCACGGTGATTTCCACATGGTAATCTCCAAAGTTCAAGGTGAACTCACCGCTCCCAAGGAATTGCTTATTCTGCCAGCCTTCGTTGTCGGCGTAAACCACCATGCGCGGGAAAAACTGCGCGATGGTGTAGATATAATTGTCTTCTTCTTCGAAGTATTCATATCCGCTCCGGCCACCGTCTTTCATGCGGTCGTTGATGTTGTAATACCACGCGATGTCAAAAACAAAGTTGCCTCCCGGCTTGATGGGTTTGGGCAAATCAATTCGCATCATCGTGTTGTTGATGGTATACGGCAAGGGACGCCCAGTCTCGTCCCCCACGTATTCAATCTTGAATCCACCGTCAAACGTGGGTTCCATTTCCATAACCTTGCCAAAACCTTCCCGGTTGCCCAGATTGGATTCACGGATTTTGTAGCTATCGCTATCCAGGGCGCGTACATTTTGATCCAGTTGCATCCAGATGTAGCGCAATTCGTCTGGGCTGTTGTTGACGTAAAGAATGCGTTCTTCGCCATCAATGCGTTGATTCACATCGTCCAAGGTGACTTGGATGTTGTAATCGGCTCGTTGCTGCCAATATTCATGGCCCGGAGCACCAGAGGCTGTGCGATAAACATTGGGGGTGGGCAATTCCTGGCCCAACTGCCGAAACTTATTGTCATTGATATGAGAGGGAACATCCTCCAAGGCCTGCTGCGCCAATGAAGGGCCCATTCCGGCTCCGAGCAACAATAAAGTTGCGATCAACGGTTGAAAACGATTTCTTTTCATGCTTACTTGCTATGGCAACGAATTTACACCACATGTCACAATCTCCACAGCGTTTTGCACTTCCTTTTCGTTCCGTGATGTTCGCCTGGTTCCAGCGTGCTTTTCGCGCACCATTCAAGCAGACAAGCTGGCTATTGCTGCTGCCGATCATTCTATTGACGTGGGGCGGTTGCAAGGCTCCGGATGATGCGACCGAATTGCCCGATGACACCTCCTCCTCTGCAGGTCCTATCAATGGCACCACATGGCGCTATTTGGCCTTGGGTGATTCCTACACCATAGGAGAATCTGTCGTTCCATCCGAACGATGGCCCAATCAACTTCAGGCCGAATTGGAAGCAGCGTTGAGCGACGAAAGCTTCGATGACGCAACCATTCTGGCCACCACCGGTTGGACAACAAGTAACCTGAGTCAAGCACTCTCCAATTCTGGCTATGAAGATGAATCATGGGATCTGGTGAGTTTGTTGATTGGGGTCAACAACCAATACCAAGGCGCTGCACTCGAGCAATATGAAGTCGAATATGAAGATTTGTTGCAGCGTGCCATATCTGCGGCCGACGAGCGTGAAGGGCGTGTTTTTGTTGTCTCCATTCCCGACTACGGATACACGCCATTTGGAGTGAATAATCAAGCGCAGATCAGCACCGAACTTGACGGCTACAATGCTGCATGCAAGGCGATCACCGAATCATACGGCGTGGCATATTTCTACATCACGACCATTTCCCAACAATGGCCCGAAGTTGAAGGTCTCGTTGCCGAGGACGGGCTCCATCCATCCGCCTTGCAGTATAGCATGTGGGTAGACACATTTCACGAACAAGTTCAAGATTTACTGCAGCCTTGAAACGACTCAATCGCTCCAAAGAAGCGCTCCCGAGCCCAATTGCTTGAGCTCCCAATCCAATGGAGGGGCTTCACCTCCAAGGACATTGCCTGGAGCGTCAATGACCACGTACGCGTAGTCGGTAGCGCGGAAACTCAAATTGCTGACTCCCGCCTGATGGATAAATCCGTACCGCGCTGAACACCCTGCAGCACGAAGCCTTGAGAGCCCCGAAGCGTAGGCTTCTAACGTCGTCACTGCACCCGAAACCGTCGCCTGTGCCGCTCCGTTGTGCAGCTTTACCGTGGCAGAATCCAGCCGGAGGTCGAGTTCAATCGCGCCCGCATAGTCACGCGCCTCAACATTGAGATGCTGCGAAGAATCCAACATCGACATTTGAAAGGTCCCTTGGCCATGCAAATGAATATCGTGGATCCTAGGCGCAGTCACTTTGACCTGAACGACATGGCTCAGGTCGCGTGTCCATTGGCAACGATCTTCATGACCGAGCACCAATTCATTTCCATTCCAAACCGCTGAGGCGTGGGCCAACAAATTTGCCGGTCCACTCCAGATGACTTCTACCTCATCATCGGTTCAAATTGCGCATTCAACTTCCAAATGCGTTTCAATCGTGAGCATTATCGGCGCAGCACTCGCGTCCCACGTCAACGTATCCGTTGCCAAATCTCCCGCGCGCATCAAACACCAAGGGGCATTCGGCCGATCGCATCCACCGATGGATACCATGAGCAAACCCATGCACAAAGCCAACACTATCGAACGTCTTCTGCACATGAATTTACGGCCTCATTTCATCCTTGGCCAACGCTTTTTTCGCCGCATTCCAATGAACGTCCATCTCGGCAAGCGTCATTTCAGCAAGCGATTTGCCTCCGGCTTTCCGAATCTCATTTTCCATGTATTGGAATCGATTTCGAAAACGCCGATTGGTACGCTCCAAGGCCTCGTCTGGATTGATGTCTTTGAACCGTGCAAAATTGACGAGGGCAAAGAGCACATCACCAAACTCGTCTGTGGCGCGTTCTGCGTCCACATCCAATTCTGCCTTGAACTCCGCCAACTCCTCTTCCACCTTATCCCACACTTGATGTTCATTGTCCCAATCAAAACCCACGCCGCGGACTTTGTCTTGCATGCGGTATGCCTTGACCAAGCTCGGTAAGCCTTTTGGAACGCCATCAAGAACAGATTTCTTGCCATCTTTGAGTTTCAATTGTTCCCAGTTGGCCTTGACAGTCGCTTCATCATTTGCTTCAACATCTCCGTATATATGTGGATGCCGGTCAACGAGCTTATCGCAAATACCATTCAGGCTATCCGCTATGTCCCAACCTCCTTCTTCAGCGCTTCTCTCGCTGGCGATTTGAGCATAGAAAACCATGTGCAAAAGCAAATCACCCGTTTCCTTTTGTACCTCTTCGATGTCATTGTCCAAGATTGCCTCTGACAATTCATACGTTTCCTCAATGGTCAAATGCCGCAAGCTCTCTAAGGTTTGCTTGCGGTCCCAGGGACATTTCTCCCTCAATTCTTCCATGATTTTCAGCAAGCGTTCAAACGCAGCCAATTTCTCTTCCATCGTATGCATGCAACGAAGGTAAGGCGCAGTAAATTCGGAGCATGACGACGGCATGGAAGAATAACAGTTGCAAAATTCTTTGGGTCCATTTGCTGATCGCAACCATTGCCGTTCCGTCAAGCGCTCAGACCGGACCAACACTTCCTTCTGGCATTGAACTGGGGATGGGTTCGGGTTATACCCTGCCGCACCGAGACATGATGCAGCATCTCGTGACGGGACATTCAAAGCAAATCGCGATCGGCTGCGGTTGGAATCTTTCCGGAGGATGGACGGACCGGCGAGATGCCACCGGGCATTATTGGCAAGGTGTTGAGTTGGCCTGGACCGAGTTGGGAGGTGACGCCCTTGGAACGATGACAAGTGCGCTATGGCTGACCCGATTTCCCTCCAAAATCGGCCATACCGAATTGGGGCTTGGAGCGGGATGGAGCTCAACCCCGTGGAATGCGGAAAGTGCGCCCTCTTCCGTCGCAATCAGCACTCGGTTGAACGCGGGATTGCACGCAGCTTGGGTCTTTCCCATTCTTAGGACCCCACGAAGTGCATGGTTGGTAAAGGCTCGATTTACGCATTTTTCCAACGGAGCCATCTCCTTGCCCAATCTTGGCATCAACAATATAGGTTTAGACTTACGCCACCAGTGGAGAGACGAGCATGACATTCCGCAGCGACGACTGACTTCTTGTCGCGAAGAGAAACGCGGTGCCTTGGCGCTTGAAATGAGCTTTCGCGGAGGCGTTCGCGACGTCGGGCTTCCAGGAGGAGAACTTCACCCCATCTTCAATGTGCATATTCTTGGCCTGCATCATTCCAAACGCTCACCATCCCGAGCATGGGTGGTGGCAAACGACCTCGGATACAATCAGAGCTTGAGGGTCACAGGAGTCGCTCCAGGCGCCAACAGCCCATTGAACCGATTACAGTATTCCATTCTGGGAGGAGCGAGATGGGATTTTAACCGCATCCAAGTCACGGCACTACAAGGGTGGATGTTTACCAACCCCGATCAAGAGTTGGGCGCTTTGTACTTGATGGTAACCATGCATTATGCGTGCAGTCCAGCCATGGCCATCGAATTGGGCTTGAAATCATCTCAATTTCGAGCGGACTATCCATTCATTGGTTTTCGCCATCAATTTGGATCCCTTCAGTCAGGACGCCTAAAGACCCCGGATTGAGCCAAAGAAGCCTTATGCACTCGCTTCATTCATTGCGCTGCTAGACCTCAACAATCCGATCCGAAGACCGAAAGGAACAACAGCAAATCCGACACGTTAATCGCTCCGTTCAAATCGATGTCACCGGTGCACTGGGGCAACGCGACACACTTCCCTTCCGCTTCATTCCACTCCGTTCCCGTTCCACAGTAAAACGATGGATCGACCTCATCATCATCACATACTCCATTATCATTCGCGTCTGAGCACGGCTCTTCTATGCAGGAAAGCGGATCGCCATTGAGTATCGCGGAAGTGAATTCCGTTTCCCCATTCGAAAATTGAAACGTTACCGTGCGGGCAAAACTAACCGCACTGGCAGAAATCGAATTGACTCCAATGGCAAGTGCCATTGCATTTCCATAGTCCCATTGGCCGTTTGCAACTGTCTTTACAACTCGATAATTTGCTCCTCCGTCAGGCAAGGCTGACACCACAAACTCGAGGGACTGCGCAACATTGCTGCTCGGATCATCGCTGGTGGAGGCGGTGATTTGAACTGGCCAGCTCTCATTCGGTCCAACTAGAATATTATCGCATTCGGTTATCGGCATTCCGTCATCGGATTCCTCGCAGGTGTTGATGTCAATGCCATTTAAAACCAATGAATCAAACCCAACCGCACCGCTTGAAAACTGAAATTTCACCGTGCGGAGAAATGAAGTAGCCGCAACCGTTATGGTGTTGGGTCCAACAACCAACGGGACGGGATTGCCCTGGTACCAATTTCCATTTGCCACGGTTTTCACTACCCGGTAATTCGCACCTTCTGATGGAAGTGAAGACACATTGATTTCCAATACCTGTTCCGCGCCACTTTCAGGGTCTTCGGCTGTCACCGCTGTCAATACATGGGTCCAAGTTTCATTGGGACCTGCTTCAAATACGCTGCACTCATCGATGAATACTTGCGCATCAAATTCACTTGGGAGGCCAAAGAACAAGAGACTGATTAATAGAATTGAAAATCTCATGGCGAAAAAATTAGAGCGTGTGAAACTGTCGAATGTAAATGGCACGCAAGGCGTTTTCTGCTGCGATAAAAGATGAGATAAGATACCGCTAATTTCGGTGAAAATCAAATGATTGTGGTTCAACTAGATGTTTAGAGTATGAATGGACAGCATTACTCCGTTCCAAATAAGCTGAAGAATACAAGCAAGTCTGAGATAGTCACTACGCCATCAAAATTAAAATCCCCTTCGCAAGAACATGCGGTACATTTTAAAAGCATCGGATCCCATAACACTCCCTCATCGCAGTAAAAAGACCCCAAATAAGGTTGATGCACTCCGATCGATGGTGGGGCGTCTGATCCCACTCCGCCACCAAAATATCCAGCGTTGGAAGCGTGACTGAAAAAAGAATTGGGAGCGATCAAATCCGACGGAAAAATGCCTGTTTGAAAAGCTGGGCTGCCCAATCCGATGCGATAACCTGCGGGATTTACACTTCCTAGATCATCCTGATCCATCAAAAGTGGATCACCAAATACTGCATTCGCGGTGATTGCGTCGGCAAGATTCATCCGATTGGCATCAAAATAAAGATTATGGCTGAAGCTGAGCTCATTGTTTTCCTCATCGACAATGCAGGGAAGCTCTTCCCCCGAAGGAGTGCAATAGAGCAAATTATTGTAACAGTGCAATTCTCCAATCTCCGGCTTGATTCTAATTTCAGGATGAATGGTATCCCCGATGAAGATAGTATTGTTGTAGATGAATGACCCCACGCTCGGGCATCCACCGTTGTTCACTCCGCAATAATCGGACACATTGTAGGTTCTGCCGTTGTGAACCCCCTCGGGGTCGATGCGGTATCCATCGTTGATGCTGATATTGTAACGATAGCCGCAATTGATGTTGTCGCCCAATATCTCAACAAAACCGCCTTCATTGTTGTAGCTCAGGTTGTATTGGAAGACCACATTTTCATTGCCATAATCAATGTGCGCGCCATACGAGTCAATCGGACCGTGGGCATTCAAAAAGCAATTGTGTTGGGCGACCACGTTGCGGCAATCAAACGGCCACATACCACTTCCACGTTTCCACATGCGGGGGTCGACACTCGAACCAGAATGATTGAAGGTGCAGTTTTCAACCAAAACAAATTCACTCTTATTGGGGACGAATCCTGCTCCACCCGTATTGTCAAAATCACAAGATTCCATAGTGACAAATTGATTCTTGAACGCATCATTTTGATTCAGTCCAAGGGACTTGATCCAAATGCCATAATGACCCGTGAGCGCAATGGCCAATCCGCTGAAATGGATGTCATTTGCCAAATGAGCGCTGTCAATCGTAAGGTCTGACTGCGTTTCAATCTTGATGCAATATCCTTTGTGTTTGTGCTCAAGCGCCATAGGAGTAGGAAAAACATCGTGAATGTACACATTCGAAAATCGAAACCCCTCAATGGACTGACTGTCCGCTACGACTTTGATCCCGAAGCGGACGTTTTTTCCAGAGCCCCAATCATTCGACTCGCCCACAAATCCATCGAGCTTTTTAACCACTCCTTGGGCATCCAGGTGCGATGCTTCATTGTACAGCTCAAGATCTTGTATATCAATGAAGCTATCGTTGTAAATGAGCAAACACGCTTGGTATCCAAAACCATTCAGGACAGGCCGCTCATCGCCTCCGTACTTGCCGACCACAATCCGATCCTCTTCTGAGCCTGTTCCCTGGATCCAAAACATCCCTTCCCAATAATCACCCGATTGGAAAAGAATCGAATCACCCGCCGCGAAGGTCATCCCATTCAAATATTCAATCGATTGGAAAGGCGATGCCATCGATTGTCCATTATTGCTGTCATTGCCTTGAGAAGCACTCACATAATACGTCGAGGCGCTTACCTCAGCTGCACCTGCGAAAAGAATACACAGCAAGTAAACGCGGAGAATCATTTCTTATCCTTCATCGGTTCGTTGTAGACCCGCATAATGACCGTGTCCGTCATGAGTTTCATCTCATCCAATGTTTGGTCGTCCTGGTAGAATTCACGGATAGAATCCAATTCTGCCTTCAGCTCGTTTACCAAAAGCTCAGGAGCCTCCTCGTAAATATTGTTCATCTCATTCGGATCGGCCTCTAAATCATACAGTTCCCATTCGTCCATGGAGTAGTAGAAATGCATGAGCTTGTACTTGCTCGTTCGAATGCCATAATGCGGTTGAACCTTGTGCCAGATGGGATATTCGTAGTAATGGTAATACACCGACTCCCTTGAAGGCTCTTGGCTGGATTCATCGAAAGCGCCTTTGAAGCTTTCCCCTTGCATTTGCTGTGGAACGGGCAAGCCCGCGAAATCGAGAAGTGTCGGTGCAAAGTCAACGTTCATGGCCATTTGGTTGGAAACCGTGCCCGGCTCAATCACACCGGGGCAACTGATGACAAAGGGCATTTTGAACGACTCCTCATACATCCATCGCTTGTCAAACCATCCGTGCTCTCCCAAATAAAAACCTTGATCCGAAGTGTAAACCACGAGTGTATTTTCACTCAGACCTGTTTCTTCGAGATAATCCAAAACCCGACCAATGGCCCTGTCCACTCCCGCTACGCAACGCAAATAATCCTTGATGTACGTCTGGTACTTCCAGTATTTCAGCGCTTCCCCTTGCAACGTGTCATCCGGTGTCCAAAATTGCCCCTTATCCCCGTAGGACAGCCAACGGAGGGAGTCTTTTCGACCAAGTCCCGGTGGAGCAATCTGCTTCATATCACGGCGATTCAGATGGTTTTCAATCTCCATCATGTTCTCCGATGCCGCAACACGCCCTTCATATGCATCATCGAAGGATGCTGGAACGGGGAAATCAAAGTCCGCAAATAAGTCGTGGTACATGGAGTCCGGTCGCCAATCCCGATGAGGTGCCTTGAACTGGTACAACAGCATAAACGGTTTGTCGCCTTCGCGGGAACTCAACCAGTCGATGCAATCGTCCTCGATGACTTGGGTCGAATGTCGGGTAGTCTCGGTGACCGTATCCGTGCCATTAATGCAAAACTGGGGATTGAAATACGTCCCTTGTCCGCCCCAATTGATGAGCACCTTCGAATAATCAAAGCCAGTCGGGGTTGTTCCCAAATGCCACTTTCCACTCACAGCTGTCTCGTGTCCATTCGCTTGAAAACCCTTGGGAAAGGTCACCTGTCCTCCCTCGACGTCGCCACCATCTACAGTCTTG
>CAXDQP010000025.1:0-13740 GCA_963991335.1 uncultured Flavobacteriales bacterium | reverse complement strand
GTGATTCCGTTGGGACTCGAACCCAAAACCGTCTGCTTAGAAGGCAGATGCTCTATCCGGTTGAGCTACGGAACCGGTTCAAAGGCAGTGCAAAGATGCAAAATTGAAATGCATTATCTTTAATGAAATTGTTTGATATGGAAACCAAACCCGCTTCACCCGCATTTCTTCAAGGTCTTTCTGGATTTTTCATGGTCCTCTTCGCCTTGTTGCTCGCCTCATCGCTGCACGGCCAATGCACCCAAGCAATCGACCCCATCGCCTTATTCTCTGCCATCGAATTGAATGATTCAGAGCATCCCACACGCAACGCCAACAACCACGTTGGCTTGGAGTTGAATGCCGCTGAATTCGAAAAAATCCGGGCATTTAAGTACAATGAACTCACGGTCGCCATGCCTTTTTTAGGTGGCAAACAGCTCCAAATCGAACTGGAATCCTTCCTCCCATTCTCAGGTGATTTCCGAATCGGAAGGTCCTTGCCCGATGGCAAATTCGCAGAAGAAGCGTATCTGCCTCAGCTGCTATCTTATCGCATTGTAAGTGCAGGCATGCGCGGCACCCTCGTCATTATGGAGGACCACATAATGGGCACACTGCAATGGAAAGGCCAACAATACGACATCAGTGCGGTGAAGAACGGCGCCGATGGACGTCACGTCCTGTTCTTGCTCGCTGATGCCAAACAACCCCTCGAATTCGAGTGCGGTACCGATGAAGAGCGCCCGTATCGGAAGGCCATTCCGATGGGCATGCAACCAGCGACTTCAAACCAGTCAACATCGTGTGTTGAAGTAGCCATCGACATCGATTACTATACGTATGAAACGTTCGAAAGTGAATGCTATGCCGCCATTGAATGGGCATTGGCCGTCATGGCAGGCGTGAACACGATCTACACCAATGACCTCGACAATGCCATCAACATTCAAGCGTCGTACATCCATGTGTGGGAGGCGGTTGACCCTTATGATGCCATCACGAATGATTCGGGACCAATGCTCGATGCATTTCGACTGGAATGGCTCACCAATCCAAACCTAGAAGACATCCAACGGGACCTGGTGCATTTGATGACACGTCGGCAAAACACCGGGACAGGAGGCATCGCCTACCTCGACGTGGTGTGTTTTCCTCAATATGCTGCCGGATTCAGTTCTTACATGCTAAGCGGAAATGAATATGACCTCAACAACTACAGCTGGAACCTCAACGTAGTAGGCCATGAGTTGGGCCATAATTTCGGTTCCAACCACACCCATTGGTGCGGCTGGTCCGGCGGCCCCATTGACAATTGTTACGAAGCTGAAGGGGATTGCACCAACGATCCGCAGCCGCAGGTTGGTACTATGATGAGTTACTGCCATGCCGTAGCTGGCGGATCCGTCAACTTGAATTTCCACCCAACGGTAATCAATGAAGCGTTGATCCCTACCATCAATGCGGATGGCAATTGCTTCACAGATTGCGTGGATTGGACGACGAGCTGCGACTATTATGGGTGCACGGATGCTGCAGCATGCAATTATGACCCCCAAGCGGTTTTGGACGACAGTTCCTGCGCCTTTGAATTGGATGGATGTGGCGTTTGCGGTGGTGGAAACGAATCGTGCTCGGGCTGTACCGACGAGTCCGCTTGCAATTATGATGCTGAAGCCACCATCGACGATGGCGGTTGCTACCATCCGCCCTTTGGTGCTGCATGCACCTGCACCTACGACGCGTCATTTGATGTGAATTTAAGTGCAGGCGAAACGGCCAGCGAATCCGTCGAGGCAGCCGGATTCGTCACAGGATTGGAGGCAATTCTAGTCTTCCAAGACCTTCCACCGGATCAATCCTGGGCCAATGAAATGATGGTTGGGTTGACGGCTCCCGATGGCACCTGCCTGCAATATGGCGGTTACAATTTATCGCTGGATTGCCCCAGTGCAGGCCTTTGGCCATCAAACTGGAACACCAGTGCACAAGGCACATATACGGCATCGGTCGTTTTTCCTGAGCCCATCCAAGGCACTGGGACGTGGACAATCACGATTCTGAATTCTTGGGATTCTTCGAACGGTGCATCCTATGAAACGACCCTCACCTTCAATGGACTTTGCGCAGGCAATTTCGACAACCCCGGATGCACCAATGCAGATGCCTGCAATTACGACCCTACAGCCGTCTCCGACGACGGAACATGCGAATTTGAAAGCTGCTCTTGTCCCGGGGACTTGAACGGAGACAATGTCGTAACCGTGGCTGATCTGCTCGTCTTCTTGAGTGACTTCGGCTGCGTCGATATGCCATGTCCAGGCGACGCAAACAACAATGGCCTCACCAACATTGAGGACCTACTCGTACTTCTTGCTGCATTCGATGAACCCTGTCCTTGAGCGACATGGAATCAATTTCAAAGGTCCCAATCCATTACCCCCTCGCTCCATGCATCTCCTCACCCTTCGCACCCTCAGTCCCATTTGGATTCCAATGAATAAAAACGCATTCAAGCTGGGTCTTTTTGTGCTCATTGCTTCGCTGACTTCGTGCGACGTGTGCGACGTAAAAGGCACCGTCACGTTTGACAATTCGGAACGCCTCTGGTGCAACTGCGAAGTGACGTGGCAGAACGGCGAAGTTTACGTAATTGATGCTGGCGAAGTGCGTACCTATGAATTTTTTCGAGGCAATCAATCCTTTGACGCTTATTGCGGAAACGACGCTTTCGGGAACAGCCTTTGTGGCCTTGAAGAAGGAATCAGAACGCGCTCTTACGACATCGATTGCGGCGATGAGCACGTGATGAACCTCGACTTCTGAGGAATTCCCAGCTGAGGAAGATCGCTGCTCGAAACAAGCGAACAAAAAAACGCTCAGTCCACATGGAACTGAGCGTCTCTCTCTATTTTTTGTCGGGGCGGCAGGATTCGAACCTGCGATCTCCTGTTCCCAAAACAGGCGCCGTAACCGGACTAGGCCACGCCCCGAGCTCTAAAAGCGAGGGCAAAGATAGTCCAAATTATTCTGTGTGCAATGAAGGCTACTGAAATATCCCTCTGAATCCCTTTGGGGGCTCCTTCAACCTCAAAGAGTGGAAGGACAGACGTAATCGGTCTTCGGTATTTGCGTTTCCGAAATCGCTGCGTAACCGCCTTGGACATTGATCATGTTGTGGATGCCGCGGGCTTTGAGCATAGACGATGCAATCATTGACCGGTAACCAGCTGCACAGTGCAGGTAAAATGGGGAGGATGCGGGGAATTCGGCGAGGTGATTGTTCAGTGAACTGAGCGGTGCGTGATGCGCTCCGTCGATATGCTCCGATTGGTATTCGCCTGGTTTGCGCACGTCGAACACCCGGTCTCGGTTGGCGGCATATTCCGATTCAAATTGCTCGGCGGAAATGGAATGAATCGACTCTGATGCTTTACCCGCCGCCTTCCACGCCGACATTCCACCTTGCAAAAATCCAAGTGCTTGATCAAATCCAACACGCGCCAGGCGCGTGACCGCCTCTTCCTCTCTACCCTCGGGGGCGACCAATAGAATCGGTTGCTGCACATCCACGATCAACTCCCCTACCCATGGAGCAAAATTCCCGTCCAATCCGATGAAAATGCTATTTGGCACATGGCCCACTGCGAAATCTTCGGGCGCCCGCACATCAAGCACCAAAGCCGATGCTGCATTCGCTGCTGCTTCAAACGCATCGGGCACGAGTGCACGCAGACCCGCTGACAGCACCTGATCAATGCCCGCGTATCCGCCCTCTTTGTTCAACTTGACGTTGAGGGGGAAGTAAGGCGGAGGAGGCATCAAACCATCTGTGACCTCTTGAACGAATTCTTCCTGGGTCATATCCGCCCGAAGGGCATAATTCATCCGTTTTTGGTTGCCCAACGTGTCAACGGTTTCTTTCATCATGTTCTTCCCACAAGCAGAACCTGCACCGTGAGCAGGATAAACAGTAACATCGTCCGGAAGGGGCATGATTTTCTCGCGCAAACTATTGAAGAGCGTTCCCGCCAATTCCTCTTGCGTAAGTGAAGCCGATTTTTGAGCGAGATCCGGGCGTCCAACATCGCCCAAAAACAATGTATCCCCCGTGAAAATAGCATGCTCATTGCCCGCGGGGTCAAGGAGCAGATAAGTGGTGCTCTCCATGGTGTGTCCCGGCGTGTGCAACGCGCGAATGGTCACATCGCCAATCCGGAATTCTTCGCCATCGGCTGCGATGTGGGAATCAAAGGAAGTTTGTGCGTTGGGACCGTATACAATCGTTCCCCCGGTCTTTTCAGCAAGTGTCACGTGCCCGCTTACGAAATCGGCATGAAAGTGCGTCTCAAAAATGTATTTGATGGTCACCCCGTCTCGCTCCGCCCGATCCATGTATGGTGCTATTTCGCGCAACGGATCGATGACTGCCGCCTCTCCCTGACTCTGAATGAAATAAGCGCCTTGGGCAAGGCATCCCGTGTAAATCTGTTCAACTTTCATGGCAATGAATGATCTCCGAATTGTGGAATTAAACGATGAATTCCATGGTAAAAACAAAGCATGCCATGGCGATAATGAAGTAGCCAAAGCCGCGTTTTAGTTTGCTCCCGTCTATGAATTTTCCGACACTGACTCCTGCAAAAATACCCAGCACCGCAATGCCCGTGAATTGCAGTAAAAACGGCCAATCAATGGCCGCGGTCAGGGCATCACTGAACAGAAATCCAAGCAATGATTTGAACGCAATGATGACGAGTGATGTCCCGATCGCGCGTTTGATTGGAAGGTTGGCAAACATCACCAAAGCGGGAATGATCAAAAATCCGCCCCCGGCTCCAACCATCCCTGTGAGCGCACCCACGATGAGTCCTTCCAGCAAGATTAGCGGGTAGTTATAGTCCACGGGACCCGAACCACTTTCGCGCTCCTTCGAGCGGAGCATGGAATAAGCCGCCCAAATCATCAAAACCGAGAACAAACCAAACATTCCCATTCGACGGGTGAACTCGAATCCCTCCACTGCAAACAATACATCGGGAAGCATGGGCACCACAAATTGGCGCACTCCCCAAACTCCAAGTACCGCTGGCACTCCAAAAACAGCGGCTGTCCGGACGTCGACACACCCATTTTTGTATTGGCGAAAGCCGCCTACCAATGCCGCCGAACCCACCACAAACAAAGAATAGGCCGTAGCCAATTGTTCATCCAACCCAAACAAATAGGCAAGCACCGGAACAGCCAAAATAGAGCCTCCTCCGCCAATAAGGCCCAAGGACACCCCAATCAACAGCGCCATGAAATAGCCAATGATCTCCATCACTCAGGAAGTTTTGATTTTCAACGTGCCTTCCAGCTCGTCCAATGCACGCAAAAGACGGCGATTTGCAATGCGATAAAAAACTTGTTTGCCCTTCTTTTCGGATTGCAAAATGCCATTGTCCTTCATTTTTGCAAGATGTTGGGACATCATGGAAATCTGACATTCTGCGCCAATCTCAGCGCAAAGGGAAGAAACATCCATGGGCTCATGGCTCTCCAGTACTTCTAAAATTTCAAGCTTAACCGGATGGGCAACCATTTTGAAGATTTTGGCCAACCCCTCCAAGTCTTCTTTGGAATAATTCCGCTTGGATTGCTTCATGGCACAAAGGTACTACACATTTTAATATTTAATAAATTAATACTTTGTTAAGTTGACAGCCTCACAAGGTGCACAATCATTGAAACAGCTAGGATTATCTTCCAATGCCCTGCGCTAAATTCAAACCTTCACTAGATTCAAATACGTGAAGCGAAAGGACACAAAAAAACCAGTGCGAATTGCACTGGTTTTTCTTCTTACCTTGCGGAGAGACGGGGATTCGAACCCCGGCGACGGTTGCCCGTCGACAGTTTAGCAAACTGCTCCATTACCACTCTGGCACCTCTCCTAAAATTCTTTGGATGTCTCCAAAGCGGGCACAAAGTTAGGGAAAAGCATTGCCAAAACAACAAAAAACACTATCTTCCCCCTCGACACTTATCTGAGACAACCAACAACCGAATTCTTTCATGAAAAAAGTACTGATTCTCAGCGTTTTCGCATTTTTCGCATTTGCAGTGAACGCTCAAACAAACGCCAACACGAGCGACAAGACCACTACAGAAGTAGCACAAACCAAGGATGCTGGCGCTAGCGCAAAGAGCGTAGCACTCGGAGGCAACGCGGCAACTGCAGCGGACAAGGCAACAAACAGCAAAGGATGCAACGACAAGACCAAAAGTGCAGCTTGCAGCTCTTCTAAGACTGCGGACAAAGGAGGAAAAGAGGCTTGTGGCAAATCCGCCGCAGCATGTTGCTCTTCCAAGTCGACTATGGCTGACAACAAAGACGGCAAGGCAGCTTGCTGTTCCGGCAAATCCGCTGATACGTGCTCAAAGGACGCCAAGAAAAAGAAGGACTAAATTGATCCAGAGGCCTTGAGCCTTTTGGAATTCAATCGCCGCGCAGGGTTCACCAAAGATCTTGCGCACCTTGCCAGAGACTTGAATTTAGAAAGCTGCCCAATGGGTGGCTTTCTTTTTTTGCTTGATTTTTTTCGCTCGAATGAAGCATGGGCCGGAAAGACAAACCCTCTTCACCGCAGCAGTCTGAGAGGAATTACTCTGGAATTAAAAGGAGAACCTTTCTTCAGCCAAATCGGCAATGTGCTCACCGATAGCCAATGCTGCGGTAGCGGCAGGTGACGGAGCATTCAATACATGGATATTTCGATCCGTGTAAGAGATGCGGAAATCATCCCGTGTATCTCCGTCTTGTGACAACAACAAGGCTCGAACACCCGAACGCCCCGGACGCAAATCCTCCATTGTCAAATCGGGAATCATTCGTTGCAGGGTCTTCAAAAAGAGGCGCTTGGAAAACGCCCGACGGTATTCATTGATTCCAAAGGCCATGTTATTGAAAAACAACTTCCACGTGCCGCCGTACCCCAATGCTTCCATCGTGTCCTTCAGATCAAAGTCTGTTTTGCCATAGCCTTCTCGCTTAAACGTGAACACCGCATTGGGTCCGCATTCAATTTCACCATCCGTCATGCGCGTAAAGTGAACCCCTAAGAATGGAAAATCCGGGTTGGGGACGGGGTAAATTAAGTTTTTCACTTTGTGCTTAGCCTGCTCGGTCAATTCGTAATAATCGCCTCGAAACCCGACCACTCGCTCTTTCAAAGGAACCCCATCTTTTCGAGCCAATCGATCCGCCTGCAGACCGCCACAAACGACCACGTGCTTCGCCAAGAATCCTTCCGGAGATTGAGTCGTTCGCACGAGGGTGTCATCTCCTGTGCGTTCAAATGAGGTGACTTCTTCTCCAAGGCGCATGGAACTTTTCGGCTGCACCCCAAGGGCTAATTCCACCATTTTTCGGGTTGCCGAGCGGTAATCTATGATCCCGGTGCAGGGAACCCACAGCGCACCAACTCCCTTGCAATGCGGTTCAATCTCCCGCAATTGATCACCATCGATACGCTCGAGTCCTTCGATTTCATTCTGCTGGCCGATTCCATGGATTTTTTCCAACATGGGCAATTCAGAAGATTCAACCGCCACCACTACTTTCCCGCACACGTCATGCGGTACATTGTGTTCTTGCGCAAAGCGAACCAAAGCCCTGCGTCCCTCGACGCAATTTTTAGCCTTCAGCGAACCCGGTGGGTAATAGAGCCCCGAATGGATCACACCGGAATTATTCCCGGTTTGATGATCCGCCAATTCTGCCTCCTTTTCAACGAGCAATATGGTGCGGTCAGGATAGCGCTGCTGGAGTTGATACAGGGTTGCTGCGCCTACAATTCCACCGCCTACAATGACAATATCAAAGGCGTTGGCGGGAGTCTTTTCATGAATCATCGGCGCAAAAGTACAACGGACTGACTATCTTGGACACATGAGCAATGCACCCGAAGTTGCAGAAAAAGACCACCGAAAGGAGAAAACACCCGAACAAGTCAAGAAGGCTTGGACGATGTACGATTGGGCAAACAGCGTGTATTCACTTGTGATCACCACAGCGATCTTTCCGATTTTTTTCAATGCCTTGACTTCGGATCGGAACGAAGCGGGCGAAATCATCAACGATACTGTGATCTTTTGGGGGCGGGAACTCATCAACACACAGCTCTATAGCTACGTACTTGGAGCTAGTTTCTTGTTTGTCATCATCGCCTCTCCCTTGTTGAGCGGAATGGCGGATGTCACGGGACGAAAACTGCAGTTGATGAAAATCTTTTGCTACAGCGGGGCCATCGGTTGCATCAGCCTCTATTTCTTCAATCCGGAACACTTAGAATGGAGCATGGCCGCCTTGTTTCTGGCCAACATTGGCTTTTGGGGAAGCTTGGGATTTTACAATGCTTTCTTGCCAGAAATAGCGCCGCCAGAAGAACATGATCGACTCAGCGCAAAAGGATTTGCGATGGGGTACGTCGGCAGTGTTCTTTTGCTCTTGGTTTGCCTTGGATTAATCATTGGCGTCGGCAGCTTCATGACGCCTTGGGCATTTGTCTTGGTGGCCATCTGGTGGATTGGCTGGTCTCACCCGACGTTTCGGACCTTGCCGTACAATCCCCATGACAAGAAAATCACGCGGGACTTATTCAGTCGGGGGTTCAAGGAATTGCGTCAAGTGGCGCGGGATATGTCAGGCCGCAAAGACCTCATTCGATTTCTTTGGGCCTTCTTCGTACTCTCTATGGCGCTGCAAACCATTATGCTCATGGCGTCTTCTTTCGGAATCAAGGAAGTAAACCTGAATGACAATGAACTCATCATTGCCATCATCGCAGTGCAATTGTTGTCCATTCCGGGCGCGTTCTTCATGTCATGGGTGAGCGGCAAGATTGGCAACATCCAGACCCTCATGGGCTGCGTGCTTGTTTGGGCGGGGGTTTGCTTGTACACCTATAGCTTGGTCCGCGATGTCACAGGGTTTTATGTCGCGGCGGGCATCATCGGCTTCATGATGGGTGGAACCCAAAGCTTGAACCGCTCCAGTTATTCCAAAATGTTACCCGAAACAGACGATCACGCTTCGTATTTCAGCTTTTACGAAGTCCTAGAAAAGGGCGGATTGATCATCGGAATGTTCAGCTGGGGCTACATTGAAGGCTTCACTGGTTCCATGCGGTCCAGTTTGCTAGCGCTGATAGCCTTTTTTGCGATCAGCTTGGTCTTTCTCAAGCTGATTCCAAAGCCAAATCCATCGCCGAGCATTTGAAGTCCTGGGTCAATATTGAGTCCATGGCAAGTAAGCGTGCTCCAGCAGCTCAAACGCAACCCTTCTATTTTGTTGCCGTCCTTCTTCGGTTGCATTGTCTTCCGTCGGCTTGAGGCTCCCGTGCCAAGACAATTTGAGCCGATTGGGATCCACCCCTCGCTCACGCAGTGCTCGCATGACAGATTCTGCGCGTTTCTCACTCAATTGCAAATTGTACGATTCTGAACCGATGAAATCCGTGTGACCATTGCCCTCAATGCCCCCGTAACGGTTCCTGCGCATTTCTTCCCCCAATGTATCGAGCGAAGCCATGGCCTCTGGTGTCAATCCGTATTCATCAAAGTCGAATAAAATCGCGTCCCAGCGAACATGTTCCCGCTGATAAGCCTGCCACGGCGGGTCCGTGACTGTCGTTCGAATTTCTGCGTTCAAGCACGAGCAATCAGATGGCGATTCCACTGATTTCACGCGCACATCATCCAAATAAACATATGCCCAATTGCTAAATGTCTCGGAGGCATCATTTCGTTCCATAATGCGCAAATCCCTCGGCTCTGTGAAGTTTCCAATGGTGACGAATTCCTCTCCGCCTGCTGCTTGAAACACATCGCTGAGTCGCGTCCAGCTCCAGCGATCACTCAGCATGTGCAAAGCCGGATTGGCTACCTGTGGCGTTCCTGCCAACATTCCTTCTCCGACCGCACTCGGAGCCTCAGGAGTGAAATAAACCCCGAGTCCATCGGTGATGACCTTGCTTTTATCAGCGGCACAAACCCACCACTCCACGCACACCCATTCTCCTTCGTGCAAGGATCTACGAAGCGGGGCTTGAAGGTACTCCCGGTAATACGGTTTGGATTGCGAGAAAAGCACAATTCCAGCGTAAGCATTTCCATCAAGTGCGGGTTGGTGGCCAAACATATTCTCGGGAACACCAGCCTTACCTCCAGACGAACACGCATCGAAATGATCCGGAGTTCCGGCATTGGCCTGGCTCCAGCCCGAAATGGTCGTCAATATTGCCTGGGGGGAGGCACCTGGACTCCAGGCCTTTTCTTCGAAGCTTCCATTTTGCACCAAGTTCCCTGCTAATCCATCGCCCTGGGCGCGCGCAGCTGTCTGCACGGCAGTTCCGAGAAGGAGGCAGAATGCAAAACGTATGAGGGCTTTTTGGCCCAACATGGTGGTGAAATTATTTGATTAATTCAAACGTCACGCGTCGATTTTGGGCTCGGCTGATGTCCGTGTCGCGGGTACTCGCAGGATCGGAGTTCTCCATGGCCTCAACTTCCAAACGGGAAGCATCAATGCCCATTTCTGCGAACTTGGCAACCACTTGATCCGCACGCTTTCCACCCAAACCTCTGTAACGCGGATTGATTTTGCCTTCGTTGAATTCGTCCTCATCTGCGTGGCCGATGATGCGCAAATTCCATCCCGCATTTTCCTTGAGGAGATCAGCAAGCTTTGCAACCGTTGCAGATCCCGCACCTGTCGGACGGCGCTTCAGAAATGCATAGTACACGGCCGAAACACTCACGATCTCATCTGGAGACATGCTTTCGCTCAGAACCACAGATGAGCCATAAACAAGATCCGTTCTTACTTCGTCAGCGGCAGAGCAGGCACATTGTGATTTGGCTTCAACAGGAATGAGCTTGACATTGTCGAGGTAGTAATAGGCTTGGTTCTTAACAACACCAGTGAAACCTGAAGGCTTCTTCATTTTTTCGTCCTCCACATCGCTGTCTTTGTGGAATCCTCCAATGATCAAGTACTCCTCTTCGCCGGTTCCAATGAAAGTCCCACAGACCGTTTCCCATCCGTCTTGCAGCGACATGACTTTGTCAGATTTGTGCAGAACGCTCGCTTGGCGATTCAATACTCCCGTGTTGCCTTGTTCAATTTTGCGATCGCTGAGGTAAGCACCAACGCCATTGACCGCATAACGGGACAAATCACTCAAACTGATGTCAAAGGACACACAGTAAAGTTGGTTCTTTTCAAGCTCACTTTCCAACTCCACTTCGAAGTAGGTTCGCGTTAATTTTGGGTCCTTGCTGAAGGCACGAAATCCTGCGTAACATACCCCATCTGCCGCTTCTTGCTTTCCGTAAACATTGTTTGGAATGTTGACTTTTTCTGATTTCATCCCTTCCGCGTAGAGATCCAATCCAGCTTCTGTTGCTGAGAACCAGTCTTCCGTAAATTCTTCCAACTGCCCTTGACTCTTCAATTTGCGCGAGTCAGAATTTTCAAAACTGCCGTTGGGCACATAATTGTCTTCCTGCGCAGTCGCATTCAAAACAGCTAAAAGCGCTGCAGCTGCAATCAAATGGTGGGAAAGGTTCGTCTTCATGACATAAGGGGGTTTTCAATTCTTTACAGTGATCGAGCTATTGCATGGACCGATTCGGGCCGCATGGCATTCGACGCAGGCAAGTTAGTACTGTGGGCGTTGATGCCAAAATTTACCGTGTGAAACCATGCATTTTCTTCTCTGTTTGGGTTCCAAACGAAGCTCTCACCAAAATCAATGCAAGATCTTGAACATTGCTTCCTTCAAAAGCATCGGATCAGAGACCGTCGCATTGCCTTGACCTTTCGCCTTTCGATCCGCCTCTTTCAAATAGCCAAATACCCTGCCAACTTTTTCCAATGAATAATTTCGAGCTGCTTCGCCATATTGTTTCACTGCGAATGGAGCGCAGCGCAGCGCTTTCGCCGCCGCCGCACTGGAACGATCTTTTAATCCATGGTAAGCATATACCTTACTGAAAAAGCTACCCAAGACCGGCATGACCATGGCCACGGGATGATCTTTGGGGTTGGCGGCGAAATAGTCCACAATTCGATTGGCACGAGCGAGGTCTTTTGCACCGATGGCGCGTTGCAATTCGAACACGTTAAAATCCTTGCTGATGCCAATGTGTTTTTCGATGTGTTCGGGCTGCACCTCGGTACCTTCGGGCAAGACGATTCGAAGTTTTTCCAGTTCATTCATCACTTTGCGCAAATCATTGCCCAAGTATTCTGCCAAAATCTGCGCCGCTTGTCCCGAGATGCGCATCCCCTTTTCTTGCACCTGATTCGAAATCCATTCGGCCAACTTGTAGTCGCGGACCTTTTCGCTCAAAAACAGTGTTCCCGCCTTGCTAATCGCTTTGACTGCTTTGAGCCGGCCATCTGCCTTCTTGTTTTTGAAGCAAAACACCAGCACTGTGCTTGCCACAGGGGATTGGGCATAGGCTTCCAACTTTACCATGTCGCTCGATCGTCTCCAAGCCGGCCAATCTTGTGCTTCTCGCATCACGACCAACTGTCTTTCTGCCATCATTGGAAACCGTCGTGCGGCCTCGAGCAATTGTTCCACCGATGTGTCACGACCATAAACAATTGTTTGGTTGAAATCACGCATGGACGCTTCCACTACCGCTTCTTCAAGGGCCTTCGAAATTTCATCAATGAAGAACGGTTCTTCGCCGTGCAGCAGATACAGCGGCCGAAATGATCCCGATTGAACATCCCGAATGATTTGGCGGTGTGGCATGGTACGAAGATAATGGAACCGATTCGCGGCCGAAAACACGGCAACAGGTATTTTTGGCCCATGCCGCATGACACCAACTTGGCGTGGGTGCAAATTGGAAACCAGCGCCTACCGCAACTCAACCTCCCTCCTTTTCCAATGGATTGGCGTGTTGGCGAGGCGCGCACAGAAGTCAAATGCCTCAGCCGATTGAAGTATTTCGCACTTGAACCGGAAGAATGGGTTAGGCAGCACTGGTTGCATCACCTCGCCCACGATTTGAATTATCCTGCAGGCTTGATGTCTGTCGAGCATCCGTTGCAACTCAACGGCATGAAACGCCGGGCCGACATTATTTGCCATGATCGTTCTGGAAACCCGCTGCTCATGGTAGAATGCAAGCGGCATGATGTACCGTTGAGTGAGTCGGTGCTCCATCAAATCTTACGGTATCACTTGGCATTAGAAACCCCACTCATTGTAATATCGAACGGATTGAAGCACCAAGCATATTCATTCAAATCCAAAGCATTTCTTGCGCTGGATTGCCTACCGAACTATGACTCAATTCCGGCAAAGTGAATGAATACCGGCCCTTCCTTTCGCAGGTCAAAGAGCATTGACCTATTTTCGCACCGAAGAATCGCCTGAAAACCATCTGAATGATCATTCAAGAAATAATCGCCATTGCTGGCAAGCCGGGGTTATTCCGCATCGTCGTCACGAATCGGAACAATTTAATTGTTGAGTCCATGCTCGACAAAAAGCGCTTGAGCATTCCGGGAACCAGCCGGATCAGCAGCCTCGCAGACATCACGATGTTTACCACAGGGGAAGACCTGCTTCTAATGGAAGTGCTGAATCGGATGAATGAACATGTGGGCGACAGTGCCATCCCAAACGTCAAAGGAGACGCTTCATTGACCAAGGCATTTGTTAGCGAGACTGTCTCTTATACACATCTGACGCT